>JBDOMX010000410.1:0-1775 GCA_039831615.1 Planctomycetaceae bacterium | reverse complement strand
GCGATGGGCGATGTCATCGGCATGCAGTATCAGGATGCTCACAAGGATCCTGCTCTGGTGGCCTGGGAGGCTCGAATTGAACGCGACCAGATGGGGCTGGAAGTGGAGCGAACGTTGCCCGGCGGAGTTCGCAGCCGCTGGGAACGAGACAAGCTGGGTCGTCCAATTCGACATGAGATTCTGGGCGGGTCCCAGGCGGCGCGCGATGTGAAATATGTCTGGGATGCCAATGATCGACTGAAGAACATTGTCGATGCACACCACGGCACAACCGTTTTCGAACACGACGACGTGGGCAACCTTGCGGCCGCCACGTACGGCGACGGGGTCGTGGATCTACGAATGCCGGATGCCGTGGGTAACCTGTTCCGCACGAAAGATCGTAGCGAACGAAATTATGGCAAAGCTGGAGAAATCCTGGAGTCACGAACCGACGAAGGAGTGACTCGATATGAGTACGATGACGAGGGCAACCTGATTCGCAAGTCGACGCCACAGGGTGACTGGCTTTATACCTGGAACGCAGCAGGCATGTTGCAGAGTGTCCAGCGTCCTGACGGTGAACTGGTCGCGTTCGAGTACGATCCGCTTGGCCGGCGGATTAGCAAGACCTTTCGAGGCGAGACGACGCGCTGGATCTGGGTCGGAAACAATCCGCTGCACGAGTGGATCGAAGGCGGAATGGAAGACGAGTCAGCCGAATCGGACATATCGGCCGCTGCTGAGACCTCCGCAGCGCCGCCTGCGGAGGCGGCACTGGCCGCCAATCCATCAACTGGGCCGCCGACTGATGTTGGTGAAGATTTGTTGCCTGCACCTGTTGGGGTGATTACCTGGCTGTTCGATCCGGAAAGTTTTGCTCCTGCCGCCAAACTTGTCGGTGGCGAACGTTATTCGATCATCACCGATTACCTCGGTACACCGACATCGATGTTGGATTCCACCGGCCAAGTGGTCTGGAGTGCCAGCATGTCGATCTACGGCGACCTGCGCAACCTGAACGGCGAACGCCAGGATTGCCCGTTCCGGTGGCCGGGGCAGTACGAGGATGCGGAGACCGGGCTGCATTACAACCGATTCCGGTATTATGACCCGGATGTGGGTGGGTATCTGAGCCAGGATCCGATTCGGTTGTGGGGACGCACTGAATTGCACACATACGTCAAGGATCCACTTTCGCAGATTGATGTGTTTGGTCTGGACACCGATTACTCAGATCCTGTCTATCGTCCCATGCTGGCCGACGATGCGGGTAGGCCGATCGTGTATTCGGGCCCATCGGAAAACGGGAAGAATGCGGCAAAATCACTCGGAGTGCGACCTGGTGAGGGCGGGCTGTCGACCTCGATTAGTGCCGACGATGCTCCACAGCACCGTAAGCCCCCTGAATTCGGTGGACCGCAAAAAGGGGCGAAAATGTACGCGATCGACCCGGCGGATCTCGACCAACATGGTCTCAAAGCCGTCAAAGATGGGAAAACACACGTTTCGATTGTCCCGAAAGCCCAGAATATGCGCCGCGCCGACTTTGAAGCGGCTCTCGGGAAGACAAAACCACACTGGAAGGAAGTTAAGGCCTGTGGATAACTCCGAAATGATGTCCCGGATCGAAGTTGCCTTATCTAGGGAAGTGCCGGTTCGGGCTCTTGCGACTTTAGCGGCAGATTTGCTGGAAGAAGGCGCAAGTCTTCGACAATTAATCGTGTTGCTGACTGCAGATTTCGAGAGATCCGAAGAAGTGTCGCTTCAGCTCCGAGCGGACACTCTGGGCGATG
>JBDOMX010000635.1:0-7381 GCA_039831615.1 Planctomycetaceae bacterium | reverse complement strand
TCTCATGGGACCGTGCATCAGGGCTGAGGCAACGAGGAATGAGTGCAGACCTTGGCGTGATTGACGTTGTCGTTCTGTCTTCGCTGCTGCTCGCGGCGATCGGAGTTGGATTGTGGTCCGGCCGGAAGAATAACGATGTCGAGTCATATCTGCTGGGTAGCCGGTCGTTGCCGTGGTGGGCGATTCTGGGCTCCATCGTGGCCACGGAGACCAGCACTGCCACCGTCCTCAGCATTCCGGGAGCCGCTTACGGCGAAGTCGGAATGCGATGGCTCCAGATCGCGATGGGTTACGTCCTGGGACGCGCCATCGTTGTTCGTGTCTTCCTTCCGCTGTACTTCAGGGGCAAATTGTTTACGGCCTATCAGGTTCTGGACCAGCGGTTCGGCAGTGCCACAAGAACTGTAGCATCACTCTTGTTTCTGGTCACCAGAAACCTTGGTGACGGATTGCGCCTGTTTCTGGCAGGACTGGTTGTGCACACGCTGCTGGGCTGGCCGTTCCCAGTCAGCGTTATCGCTATGGGCGTCGTGACCATTGTCTACACATTCTTCGGCGGACTGCGTTCCGTCGTCTGGAACGACTGCATTCAGTTCGTGATCTACATGCTGGGCGGAGTCGCGGCCATCTTCATCATTGTCAGCAATATCCCCGGTGGCTGGCATGAGCTGTGGGCGTTTGCAGAGGCGTCGGGCAAGTCACGTGTGTTTGAAGACCGATTTGCGCTCAGCGATCCCTACAACATCTGGGTCGGACTGATCGGTGGAGCGGTGCTGACAATCGGTACCCACGGAACCGACCACATGATGGTGCAGCGGTACCTGAGTGCTCGAAGTGAAAAGGAGGCTGGCCGCGCCGTCTTCCTGAGTTCAATCGTGGTTCTGTTTCAATTCGCTTTGTTTCTGTTCATCGGTGTCGAACTTGCCTGCTTCTACTCGCTGGACGGTAACGTTGCACCGAAAGAAGCCGACCAGGTGTTTGCCCACTTCATTGTGAATAGTTTTCCGCATAACACTGGTTTGATCGGCTTAATGCTGGCCGCGATCCTTTCCGCTGCCATGTCGACTTTGTCGAGTTCGTTAAATGCTTCAGCGTCTGCGTTATTGAATGACTTCTACCTGCCCCGGTGCAGTGTTGCGCCAACTCCGAAATCGCAGCTGACGTTTTCGCGGTGGATGACAGTCGGCTTTGGTGCAGTTCAAATCTGTATTGGTATCTGGGCAATCACGCTGGAAGCGACCGTCGTGCGCAATGCGTTGACGATCGCCGGGTTTTCGGCCGGGCTGCTGCTGGGCATATTCTCGCTGGGAGTTCTTTCTCGCCGCGCCGGACAGGCTGCGGCGCTGACGGGGGCGTTCGCCGGTCTGGCGATGCTGCTGTTCGTTCAGTTCAAAGCACCAGACTACGGCTGGAACATCGCCTGGCCGTTGCTGGCAGTAATTGGTTCCGTAACAACGTATGTCGTTGGTGAAGCGACTGCTGTTATCTATCCACGAATTCAGGAAACGCCGTGAATGGAACCGAAGTCTCAAGTGAACCGAATGCAAGCCCTGTTTGCAGACGGGAAAAAACTCTGTTTCACTGGTTGCTTCATCCTGCCCAGAGTACTCTCCTGGCGAGTTGCCGCTTTCGCCGCCGTGAAAAATCGGTTGTGACCCTGTCCGATCGGAATGAGATCTTATGAAGTATCTCTCCTGGCTGTTTATGTCAGCTGGCCTGTTCACCGTCTCATATGGCCAGAATCTGCGGCATGTTGATGGCAATGCCGATTCGGCGGAAACGGACTTGCTGCTGACGTCTTTCGTCACGACGGCGGTCGCCGAAGAGATTCCGTCAGCGTTACCGGACGAAGTCGGTATGCACGCGACGCGTCTGAAGGTGATCGACGAGGTGGTCGAGGAGGGTCTGCGGCGGGCGAAGATGCCAGGTTGTGTCGTTCTTGTCGGGCATCAGGGCCATGTGGTCTATCACAAAGCCTTCGGCCACCTGCAGCTGGTTCCTGAGAAACTGCCTATGAAGCCGGACACGGTGTTCGATATGGCATCGCTGACGAAACCCATTGCGACAGCAACTTCTGTCATGACATTGGTAGAATGCGGGCAAGTGGATTTGCGCGCTCCGGTCGCCAGATACATCCCTGAGTTTGGTGTGAATGGCAAGGAACACATCACCGTTCGGCAATTGTTGATCCACAGCGGAGGTCTGATACCCGATAACGAGATCGAGGACTATGCCAATGGACCGACTGAAGCATTTCGAAAAATCTACGCGCTCGGCACTTATGTCGAACCCGGCACTGAGTTTGTTTAACGGATGTCGGTTTTATTGTGCTCGCTGAGATGGTGCACCGAATTACCGGGAAAAATATTCATGAATACTCACAGGACAGAATCTTTCGACCTCTGCGTATGACAGAGACTGGCTATCTGCCTGCAGAATCACTTCGTGCGCGCGCTGCAGTGACTCAGGAGCGAGATGGTCAGCCGATGCGGGGCGAAGTTCACGACCCGCGAGCATGGGCCATGGGCGGAGTTTCCGGGCATGCCGGCTTGTTCTCTACAGCCACAGATCTGGCGAAGTACGCTCAAATGATGATCAACGGTGGTTCCTGGGGAGACGCACGCGTACTCAAGCCGGAAACGGTGCAGCTCATGAGGTCCCCCGTCCAGGTTTCTTCGGGACTTCGAACTCTGGGCTGGGATATGCGATCGCCGTATTCATCCAACCGTGGCGATTTCTTCAGCAAAGCTGCCTTCGGCCACGGTGGTTTCACCGGAACCACCCTGTGGATTGACCCGGAACAGGATTTGTTCGTGATTTTTCTGAGCAATCGAGTTCATCCGGACGGCAAGGGTTCGGTGAACGCGCTCGCCGGCCGCATCGGAACGATTGCCAGCGGAGCAATCAGCATAGAATTGCCAAACACAAGAGAATGAGACTTCGATTCGCAGCCACCGACGCGACGACCAGGCGAGTCGATTAAAGTGTTCTGCGTCGACGTTTCTACGGGAAGCCGACTGATTGCTGTTCAAACACGTCCGACGCGGGAACACAATCGCGTAATTGCTTTGCGGTTGGACAGTGGTGACAGCCTGCAACAGTGTCTCCGTAGCCGGGCAGGAAACAGGAATGATTCGCACCGCGACAACTCTCACAGCAATCGTTCTTGTCCCGTCTGTTTTCGCGCAGCAGCCAACCCGTCATCCTGACGGAATTGGGCAGCAATGTTCACGCTGCCGGCCTTCTTTTCGATGGCCACAATGATTTGCCGTGGCAGATGCGTGAGATCGGCAGTTCATCTTTCGATGTGTTCGATATTCGTCTGGACCAGCCGAAGCTGCACACAGATATCAATCGCCTGCGAAAGGGCGGCGTCAAGGCTCAATTCTGGTCTGTCTACGTGCCTGCCAAAGCCGACCAGACCGGGGAAGCCCTGCTGCAGACCGTTCAGCAGATTGACTTGGTCCACAATATGGTGAAACGCTATCCAGACGTCTTTGAGATGGCGGCGAACGTCGACGATGTGGAACGCATTGCGAAGTCGGGGAAGATCGCGAGCATGATGGGGATTGAAGGTGGTTATTCTATCGAATCGTCCCTTGCCAACATTCAGCGGTTGTATGACCTTGGTTGCCGCTACATGACGCTGACGCACTCGAAGTCTTTGGAATGGGCGGACTCTGCTACCGACGACCCGATCTGCGGCGGACTCTCGGAATTCGGCGAACAGGTTGTCCTGGAAATGAATCGAGTTGGAATGCTGATCGACCTTTCCCATGTGTCGGCCGAATGCATGAGGGAATCGCTGAACGTCACGAAGGCTCCCGTCATCTTTTCACATTCTTCCGCACAGGCGATTAACAAACATCCGCGAAACGTGCCGGACGATGTCCTGAAGATGATGCCTGAGAACGGTGGCGTTGTGATGGTCAATTTCTACTCGAAGTTTGTGATTCCAACTGAACTGCTGGAGAGGCAGAATCAGGCACGGGGCTCGATTCACGACGTCGTCGACCATATCGAGCACATCATTCGGGTCGCAGGAATTGATCACGTGGGCATTGGTTCCGACTTTGACGGAGTCCCTCGCCTTCCGGTGCAGCTGGATGATGTCTCTGCGTATCCGCTGATTACTCAGGAGCTGTTAAATCGCGATCACACGCCTGCAGACATTCACAAGCTGCTCGGCGGCAACATGCTGCGATCTATGCGAAGGGCAGAATTCGTTGCCGTGAAAATGAGGAGTCAGTGAACGCACGGAGCTGTGGTTACAGGCTTCCTGAACTGGCTGTTAGAAATACTGCTGCCATATGAGCCTGATGCGTGAGCAGAACGAGATCCGTTCTCATCCGCTTCAGGCGGGGATTGGTTTATGACTTCATCAGATAGACACACACTCGTTATCGGTGGCGGCGTAATTGGCGCCTTTTGTGCGTGGTACCTGCGAAAGACAGGACGGCGAGTCACCATGATCGATCGCAACGAATTCGGAGCCGGATGTTCTCACGGTAACTGTGGTTATGTGTCTCCGAGTCACGTGTTGCCGCTCACATCGCCCGGACAGCTGCGGCGTGGCCTGAAGGGCATGATCAGTCGAAATTCAGCACTTCGAATTCGGCCTCGGCTTTCGCCATCGATGTGGGCGTGGCTCTTCAAATTCGCGATGCGATGCAACCGCCGCGATATGATCAGCGCTGGTCGGGGACGCCATGCGATCCTGGAATCTTCGCGGCAGCTGTATCAGGAAATCATCGAACGGGAGCATCTGGAGGTGGAATGGAGGACCGATGGCCTGCTGTTTGTCTTTCGAAGTGAAAAGGGATTCGAACAATACGCCGAGACGAATCGGTTGCTGAGCACCGACTTGGGCGTACCGGCGGAACCGCTCGACGGGGAACAACGGGCGAAGCTGGAGCCTGCGCTTCAGCCCGGGATGGCGGGGGCGTGGCACTATCCCAATGACGCACACCTGCGGCCGGACAGGCTCATGTCAGAAATGCATCGTAAGCTTGTGGAAGCGGGCGTGGAGATCGTTGGTCAGACAGAAATGAAAGAGTTTGTCAGTTCCAATCAAACAATCACACACGTCCGAACTCAGGATCGCGAAATCTCGGCGGATGAATTTGTGGTGGCCACCGGACCGTTGACCCCGATGTTGAACAGCGTCCTGGGTTGCCGCATCCCAATTCAGCCGGGGAAGGGGTATTCCATCACAATGGCCCGTCCGGGGGTCTGTCCACGATATCCCCTGCTGTTGCAGGAGGTCCACGTGGGGATCACGCCTTTCGACACCGGATATCGTATCGGCAGCACGATGGAGTTTGCCGGATATAACACCGTACTGAGTCCGGAGCGTCTGCAGTATCTTCGGAATGGTGCTGCCGAATACCTTGTGGAACCAACTGCAGAACCTGTGCATGAAGAATGGTACGGCTGGCGGCCGATGACATGGGACGGGCTACCGTATATCGATCGCACGCCACGTTTCAAAAATGCATGGGTTGCGGCCGGACACAATATGCTTGGCCTCAGCATGGGTGCGGCGACCGGCAAACTGATCACTGAGTTGGTGACCGGGGCAGCACCCCATATCAGTCCGGAGCCCTACCGAATTGGCCGGCGCTGATCGTCCATCCGGCTGAACCAGTGTGATCGGGCTCCAATTCGGTGCCTGCCAATGGTTCCACGTGATTCCGATCGTACTTCGGCATCCAGTTTAAAGGAGCTCCGGAATCGGGTCGCGACGATCCAGAAGATACTGCGGACGCCCGTTTGGATCGGTGATCGTGGCAGTATTCACATCGATACCAAGTTGATGATACAGCGTGGCAAAGACGTCCTGATAATGGACCGGCCGATCGTGAGGGACTTCGCCCAGGCGATTTGTTGACCCGATGACCTGTCCCATTCGCATTCCACCGCCGGCCACCAGGGCACACGACGCCTGCGGCCAATGATCGCGTCCTCCGCCAGGATTGATACGAGGTGTGCGACCAAACTCACCCCAGGCAATGACACTGACATCCTGATCAAGCCCGCGAGCATGCAGGTCTTCTACAAGAGCCGTGATGCCCTGATCAAACTTGTCAAGTTGCGACGGCAGCCGTTCGAAGTTTTGACCATGCCGGTCCCAGCTGCCAAACGAGAGGGTGACGCAACGGACTCCGGCTTCGACCAGTCGCCGAGCCATCAAAAACTGATCCATCCAGTGGGGTCCCGCGTCTTCACCGAAGGCGGGCGCAGAACTGCCACGCCCATAGCGGTCTCGCAGCGATGATGGTTCACGTTCCAGATCCAGCGCCTCGACAAGCTGACTCGACGTCAGCACATCGAAGGCCTTCCGCGTCAATGCATCGACAGACTGCAACTTCGTGTCGGTGTCAACGAGCCGACGGAAACGGTCGAAGCTCGCGAGCAGTGATCTGCGATTCCGCAGTTGTTCAAGACTGACACCGTCCAGCTTCATGTTGGCCATGCCCTCGCTGTCCGGTTGAAAGGCAGCGTGCGCCGGTCCCAGGAAGCCAGGCAAACCAGGATTGGAATACGGAGCGTGCCCGGTTTTTGTCGTCAGCCCGACGAATGGCGGCACGGCCGGATCGATCGATCCCTGCAGTTTCGACACTGCAGCTCCCAACGACGGGTGATTGTCCTGACGCCCTTTCGGTCCCATGGGGTAGCCGCTCAGGCACATGTCGGATGCGTGTTGATCCGGGCCTCCGTACAACGAGCGAATGATGGTGAACTTGTCCATCATGGTTGCCAGGCGAGGCATGTGCTCGCAAATCTCAATCCCGGGCACATTCG
The DNA here is from genome assembly GCA_039831615.1 of Planctomycetaceae bacterium. Taxonomy (GTDB): domain Bacteria; phylum Planctomycetota; class Planctomycetia; order Planctomycetales; family Planctomycetaceae; genus S139-18. Next base: position 577 of record JBDOMX010000635.1, on the reverse strand, counting down.
TATTGATGGGCCGAAAGGTCCCCCGGATCTCCTGCGGAGCTTCCATCTTTAGATCGTACATGTCCTGATGCGACGGACCGCCGGACAGGTAGATCATGATGATTGCTTTGTGCGCCCGCGTCGTGGCGCCGGCCGCCGGCGAAGCTTCTTCGGCCTGAAGAATCTGCGGCCACGTCAGCCCACCCAGCGCTAATCCGCCCAGCTTCAGGAAATGTCGCCGAGACTGCCCATTGCAGTTGCCCGCATATTGTTCACTGGTAATCGAAAGCATTCCGAGGACCTCCTCGTGTTCGTGGCAGATGCAGTATACCGCCGCAACTGATAAAGAACCAGCATCGGATGCGGGCCGTGCCGGCACCCACCGATTGCTTCCAACAAGTAGTCTTCATCGCATTGACAAGTCATGTTGGCCATAACTGCGTGCAGGATTGCCCCTGCACGCCTGTCACGATACTTTGGGTGTGACCGGGATGCCGCCGGAGGAAGACTGTTCGGTTGGGCAGCGTGAGAGATGGAGTGTGCAAAAAACACGGCTTCGATGCAAGAATTAAGGAGTTCAGAATATTCCCTTTCCTCT
>JBDOMX010000124.1:0-1776 GCA_039831615.1 Planctomycetaceae bacterium | reverse complement strand
ATGTCCGCTATGGGGCTCAGAACGGGCCATTCTGCAACATTCAATGGGAGCGATCGTGATGAACAACAACACACTGGAACCCAATCCCGAGCACGACGTTATCGGCAGCGGTGAGTGGTCGCACTTAGTGCAAAATCTCCGCCGGGTAACGATGAATGAGATTCTACCTCTCCGACACCATTGTTGGGGTCCACGAGCAATTGTGAGTCGAATGAACCGGATGCCGCCGTCATATTGGGGAAACCCTGTCTTCAAGACTTGTGAGAGCAACCTCAACGAAATGGCCCCGAATAGAAGTTGAGTATTCTATGATCGGTTACTTTGGCGCATTCGTCATCCTTTTTGTCGGTATTGCAACAGGCATTGGTTTGCTGTTGCTGTTTGACATGTCATTTAGTGAGGACCCGAATCTGCGTGCGGGGAAACGACTGAATCGTGTCGCGCGACGGATCGGTGCCGCGACAACAGAGCGTGCGCAGCTGGAAGCCAAGTACATGAAGGCGAAATACGCGATTCATCGTCTGAAGAAGTCAATCACCGGTCACGTCGACGAGATTGATACGCTTGAACGACTCTATAGTGAAGACCCCGCGGAACTCAGCAGCACCAAACGTGTAGATGCGGATTCTGTGATCGTGTTCGGCCGTGGCCGTGAGTGGGTCTACTTATATACGTTCGCGGTACAGGAGCAGCTGGCTAAGGAACGTAAACAACCGCACTACCCGATGAAACTGGGGATGTCGACTCAATCCAATGTGGTGACCCGCGTTGATCAGCAGGTGGCAGGCAATACCACAGCAATCGCAGAACGAGCCATTCTTCGCGTGGCGTTTCGCGTCAACGATTCGGACAAGATGGAAGCATGGATGCACAAGAAACTGGCGCACATGGGACGCAAGGTTCAGGATTCGATCGGGATTGAGTGGTACAACACGAATCCGACAGAAGTTGAGCAGCTGTTCAGATCGTATGTGCTCAAGTTTTCACGCATGAAGAAACCCGTGGCTCGCTGAGAATGCCGTCAAGAGCTGTGTCGGAATCAGACAACTCCATCGACGTGCTATGCAGTAGATCGCAATGCGTTTTCTGGAGTGGGTGTTTACGGGTTTCGACATCAGCTGTCAGGCCGTCACAGTGGGCATCTCCGAGGACGGGAATGGGGAGGACGCCGGCCCATGATCAAACCACAGGACAAACGCCGGTCTCTGTTCAGCGACGCCACCGGCGATCACTTTCTGGTCATCGGGACGGACGGTATCGCATGGGTGCCGAGCACGGCCAGTGAGGCTCAGTTGAGGACAGAATGTTTCTTTGTGTGCGGTCAGCAGAACGCGGAGGACTTTGCTGGATGGCTGTTCAGTAAACACGGAGTAACCGTGCGTGCTGTGCATGGAAGGTCGATGACGCCGGTCTGACCGAGGATATTCTCGCCACGGAAGGCACACCCGGTGCGGCACTTCGTCGGGCATCATCGCTGGGTTCATAGTTGGTACAAATTGGTACAGGTCGACAAAACGAACGACCGCCATTTCATTTACGCAGATTTCAGGCTGTACCAAGTTGTACCAATAATCGGTGATACTCGGTGTTATCCGGTGAGTTGCAGTGAGTCACCGAACGCCGTAAAACATTGGAAGTTTGGCTATTCACGCCACTCCTGCAACGGCCTGGGGGTGCAGAGGTCGCAAGTTCAAATCTTGTCGTCCCGACCTTTTGGCAACAAAACCGGCAACAAACTGTCCTCAAATGTTGCCGTGGCCACTTGGGCCGTGGAAC
>JBDOMX010000244.1:0-7397 GCA_039831615.1 Planctomycetaceae bacterium | reverse complement strand
AGCGAGCAAAGGCGGAGTGGAAGGGTTCACCCGCTGCATTGCCACTGAATTGGCGCGTCGCAGCATTACCGTTAACGCTGTTGCACCGGGATTTATTGAAACTGACATGACGGAGGCGGTGGTCAGCGCCGCCGGCAAAGAGATCAAGAAGAAGATTCCGGCGCGCCGACTGGGAGTTCCGGAAGACATTGCCAATGCTGTCCTGTTTCTTGCTCAGGAAAAATCGTCGTACATTACCGGGCAGATACTCACCGTCGATGGCGGACTCACCCTGGGCGGCATGTAGCTGCCGGTGCGGAAGGATGTCGCTTCGACTGCGGTCGCAATTGAAAACAGGTCTACTTACAATTTGCGGTCTTTGAGCACGAGGTCACCGTCAGAAAAACGGGGATTGTGGGTCGCCTGTGCTTTCCTCTAAGTTTCAAGTCGCCGATTTCGGACGATTCGCCATCTGAAATCACTCTTTCAAAGTTGTGGTGTATTAAGTTGTACACCGAGTGCGGTAACACTGTTGATGGTGACACCATTTCGAAACGGTGTCTCAAACGTCGTGTGCGAAACAGGAGAAATACTGAGATGCCTTCGAGTGAAGAAGTTTTTGACAAGGTCCGCGCGACCCTGATTGATGCCCTTGGACTGGATGATGATGAGGTGACTCCTGAGGCCACGCTGATTGGTGACCTGGGAGCGGAATCGATCGATTTTCTTGACATCGTTTTCCGTCTGGAAAAGGAATTTGACATCAAGATCCCTCGCGGAGAATTGTTCCCTGAGAACCTGGCCGCAGCCGATTCGGGATTTGTGGAGGATGACAAGGTCACCGAACAGGGCCTCTCCCAACTGCGTGAAAAGTTGCCTTACGCCGATATCGACACGTTCGCAAAGAATCCTGAGGTCAGCGGAATTCAGAACCTGTTTACGGTCGACATGATCTGCAGGTACGTTGCCACACGCCTGAGCTAGAGCACATATTGGCTCGATGATTCCGAGCGAATCATGTCGAGTGGCGTTACGGCTGTGTCCCACGATGTCAGCCACGATGTCAGCCGCGAAGATGTTTACGGAGAATTCTGTCGTCCGTGGTCACGGCGGCACATCGGAGGGTGGTCCGGATGGAATACCATTGACAGGATGCCGACCATTCCCGTCGGTCCGGCACCGGGGCGAACGGTTGCACGAGCGCCCGCTCCACGATCGCCGGTCAGTGCAGGACTGTGCTGTGGAACTGGAGGAATAAGCTATGCGCTGGTATTGGATTGACAAATTCGTCGAATTCACATCCGGCAGTCACGCCAGTGCTGTGAAGAACGTCTCACTGGCGGAGGAGCACCTGCACGATCACTTCCCTGGATTCCCGGTGATGCCGGCGTCACTGATGATTGAGGGGATGGCTCAAACCGGCGGAATCCTCCTGGGCGAAGTCAACGACTTCAGATTCAACGTGATTCTCGCCAAAGTACCGAGAATTGAATTCTACGGCTGGGCGCTCCCTGGAGATCAGCTGATCTATTCCGCCACACTGCAGGAAGCTCGGGAGGAAGGCGGTTCGGTCACTGTTAAGGCCACTGTCGGTGACCGACTTGTCGCGGACGGTGAGATCATGTTTGTGCATCTCAACTCGGACGATCCGCAGTTGAGTCGCATCGATCAAAAGAATTTCATCTTCAGCATGAACCTCATGGATATCATGGACGCCGGGAAAGGCGAATCGGAAAAGCCTTAATCATCGAGGCTGCCGCCGGAGAATTGACAGGAGAACATCATGAAACGTCGCGTTGTCGTCACCGGGATTGGCTGCATTACCCCTTTGGGCAATTCTGTGGAATCAATGTGGGAAAAACTCCGTGAAGGAGTTTCCGGCGTCGACCGCATTACGTACTTCGATGCTGCCAGCTTCCCGACACAGTTCGCTGCCGAAGTCAAAGACTATCGGCTCGAAGATTATGTCGATGACACTACAAGATTTGCAGATGCCGGGCGGAATATCCGCTTCGCGATCGGAGCGGCCACCCAGGCGATCAACGATTCCGGCCTGACGGAGGCATCAGGTTTTGATCCCGCCCAGTTCGGTGTGTATCTCGGTGCAGGAGAAGGCCAGCAGGACTTTATGCAATTTATGCATTTGGTTGCCGACAGTCAGGAAGAAGGCGTGGTGAACCAGGAGAAATTTACCCACGATTTTCTTGCGCGCATGAATCCTCAGTTCGAAATGGAACTTGAGCCAAACATGGCTGCAGCGCACCTTGCCAGCCTGTTCAACGCCCAGGGACCCAACCTCAATTGCCTGACTGCCTGTGCCGCGTCCAGTCAGGCGATGGGCGAAGCCACCGAAATCATTCGTCGAGGTGATGCCGACGCGATGCTGTCGGGAGGCACACACAGCATGATTCATCCATTCGGTCTGACTGGATTCAATCTACTGACGGCACTGTCAGAACGCAACGACAGTCCGACAACAGCTTCACGACCATTTGATCTCACTCGGGATGGATTCGTGCTCGGTGAAGGTGCCGGCATGGTGATTCTCGAAGAACTTGAGCATGCAAAGGCGCGTGGCGCACAAATCTACGGGGAGATTCGCGGCTACGGGTCTTCGGCTGATGCCTTCCGCATCACGGATATTCATCCCGAGGGCCGGGGGGCAGTCAGCTGCATCCGTGTTGCACTCGAGGATGCAGAAATCAACCCGGAAGACATCGGCTACGTGAACGCCCACGGAACGAGTACCAAAGTGAATGATCGTGTGGAAACCAAGGCCATTAAAGGCGGACTGGGAAATCACGCTCAATCAGTTCCGATCTCCAGCATCAAAAGCATGATGGGGCATCTGATCGCGGCCGCCGGCAGCGTGGAAGCCATCACCTGTCTCATGGCCATTCGAGACGGAGTACTTCCTCCGACCATCAATTACGAAACCCCTGATCCCGAATGCGATCTGGACTATATCCCCAACGAAGCTCGCGAAACTCCGATTCAGGCAGCACTTTCCAATAGTTTCGGTTTTGGCGGTCAAAACGTCTCGCTGATCGTTTCTGCATTCGCTGCCTGAAAAACCGATTGACGGGCCCGAATCGATACGCAAAGGATGTGTCTTCTTCAGAATCGTGTAAGATTTCGTACGCACAATTCAGGAGCAGAGGGCAACTTTCGGGCTGCTGCATCGCGGGCACAAGCTGGGGTGTCATGTCCGGATGGTGACTGCGTCGTCGGGCCGGGCGCAGAGACGATGCACTCTGAAGTGGATGCTGCTCCGGCCTTGGGTCGGGTCCCGCGTTTGAAGCCACCGCTGTTTGCTGACTCTTCGGAGTGGTCTGAGTGACGATCATCAAATTTCTCGCTGGCCTCCTGTGCCTGATCGCGGTCGCCGACACGATGTATCGACGATTTGCGGCGGCACGCATCCGCAAGGTCTTTGAAAACGTTCCACCGTTTGGCGTTGTGCCGGCGGAATTCTCGCCGCACGCCCGACAGCTTTCGATACGCACCGAGGACGGGCTCACACTCTCTGGCAGCCTGCATCCACCCTTGTCCGGCCAGACCCCGCGTGGCCTCGTGCTCTTCTGTCCGGAACTCAACGGCAATCGCTGGATGGCGACACACTATTGTCACAGTTTGCTGGAGAACGGATTTGCAGTTCTGAGTTTCGATTTTCGCAATCAGGGAGAAAGCGAATGCCGGAACGGCTACACCCCCATCCACTGGGTGACCGAATATGAAATGAAGGATATTGCCGGCGTGCTCGAGTTCATTGAGTCGGACCCTGTCCTCAGCACGTTGCCGCTTGCGGCATTCGGTGTCAGCCGAGGCGGTGTCGCCGCCCTGGCAGCCGCCTGTCGGTATCCGCGGATACGAGCCGTAATGGCCGACAGTGCCTTCGGAACGATGGGAATGGCGCGCCATTTCGTGCAGAGGTTCGGCCGCCTGATCGTGCCCGCATGGGTTTTCAAAGTACTGCCTGAGTGGCACATTGATAACACACTTCGGAAGGCAATCCGCTACAGCGAAGCTGCCCGCAACTGCCGCTATGTCCATCTGGAACGTGAAGCTGTCCACCTGGATGACACATCGGTGAAACTGATTTCCGGCGGACGTGATTCGTACGTGACACCGAATGTCGCCTCAGCGCTGGCTGACATATTCGGCGGAGCAGAAATCCTTTGGATTGTTGATCGAGCCAAACACAATATGGCCCGATCGGTGGATCCTGTGGCGTACGACCGGTATGTCATGAACCATTTTGAGGCCATCGCCCAGGCAGCTCCGGCCGCATCACAAACACAGATTGTCTGCGAATCAGCAACAATTCCTTGATGTCTTCACCGCTGTCCAGCTGTACCGGCATGATTCATACTGCGCACAAGAGTGGCCCTGGTTTTCTCGCGCCGCTGGATATGTGACAGGTACCGCTCAGTTTGCGGCTCCAGCGACTCACCAGCGGAACGATCTGACTGGAAGCCAGTCCCGTTTCCCGCAAGCTCTCAAGGAATGTAGACGTCAGCGCAAGATGCTGATTCGTGGCTCGCGGCGAAAGTTGCGGAGCCCATCATCCATGTCTCCCTCAAACCGGAACCCGCCACGACGTCTCAAAAACTGCTCGCGTCTTACTGGCCCACACCGAACCGCAGTGAATACACATCAGCGTTTTTCATTGTAAATCGCAGACGTACCACGTCCTGATTCGCCACCGGGGCCTGCTGCCAGTCGACCGCACTGTCAATCGCGTCGCCGGTCAGGGGAATCGAAGCCCCAATGACCACTCCCTGTTGATCGAGAACTTCAACAAGAAGTTCTCCCCCCTCGCCAACGACCCTGTTCAGACTCAGTTCCGGCCCGGTATATTTGAGAGGTCGAGTCAGCATCTGGCCCCCTTGACTGCCGGCTCTCAACGCGACGAATCCATCCACTCGGTAGGAGAAACGCCGCACGCGCCCGGGGCTCGGCTCGTAGTAGTTCTCAGTCGCATAGACGGAGATCTCACCCGGCCTTCCCGGAAGCGGAAACATGCCCCATGCCATATAGTTGCTGCGGTTGTGATTTCGATCTTTGGGAGCCGTTCGAGGAACCACGGGATCAGCAAACCGATGGAAGGTTGTCCCATCGCGGCTGGTCATCAGGATGGGTTCGACCTGCTGACTCTTCGGCTCGAAACGCGTCGGAAAGCCGATGAATACATGTGGAGCACGAAAATACTTCTGGATTGCATTGGTGTAAAGATGCTCTCGCGGAGTCCCTTCACTGTAGGACAGGTCGGCCTCGTTCTGCCACACCATGAAATCCGGTGAGGACGACGTTCGGATCGAACGCACACCGTCGCCGAAATATCGCCAGTACGCTCGATATTCATGACGATGTGCATCCCAAAACGCGAGGTTCTGAGAATCGAAGGCGCCATTGGTGATCACCGGTTCTTCCTGAATCTGCTTCCAATGGATGCAGTCCGGGGATTCAAACGGAAGCAGGCCCCCGCGTCCGCCACCGAATGCCTTGTATCGGGATTCTGCAGGTGCTGCCGGATTGGTGTCGAGGAACGCCGTAAAGTTGTGCGAACCCGGTCCCAGCCAGACGATGTTGTTGTCCTTCGATCCGTTCCATTCAAACAGGCCGAGGTTCGGTTTCGTCCAGTGGATGCCATCAGAACTCTCGGCGTAGCAGGTCACTTCCTTGTGAGTGGCCTTCATCTGTTCATCATGTTGCCAGCCACGATAGATCATGCGATACGTGCCGCCATCACGGAACACACTGTAGTAGCCGCTGGTGTTCCCTTCCCACGGTTCATCTGTGACGAACACCACTTCTTCGGCCTGAGGCAGTACGAGTTGCCGGCTGACGTCGCCACTGAGATCGGCAATCAGGTAGTCGTCGACAAACAGTTCGAGCCGGTCCGCAATGTCGACCGGTTCCGCAGCATGTGACGCGGTCGCCACACCAACCAGGAACACCATTGAACAAACCGGGAAATGACGAAAAGCACAGCGGGACATGAAATGAAACTCCGTAAAAGGTTGATGGCAGTCTAACAACCACGGCCACCGGCTTGAAGCAGTCGATCTTCCCCGAATCCCTGGTTATTCTGTGCTGCTGAACGACATCACCAGCAGCCGTGAGCAAAGTCAATGGTCGGTTCGGTGAAACATTTCAAATCGATTGGCGATATCCGACCCGGCGAATGTCCTTTGAGGAACACCTTCATGCGACGCCAACGACAGACACGCCGCGCAGTGCTGACTCACGGAGCAGCCGTCCTCAGTGGCATTGCCGGTGTCACCCGGTGCAATCGTACTGCCGGGGCGGGTGCAGCCGGCAACAATGATTATCCACCGACCCGGGTGATTACTCGAGGTCCACGTCATCACTGGTTTGGCTACTACGACAAGCTGCAGTTTGACCCGACCAGCCGCTACGTGCTCGGCATGAGTGTTCCGTTTGAGCACCGGTCGCCGGAACCGGACGACGTCGTCACCATTGGCATGGTTGATTTGCACGACAATGATCGATGGATTGATCTTGGAGAGAGCCGTGCCTGGAACTGGCAGCAGGGCTGCATGCTGCAGTGGCTGCCCGGATCCGCTTCCACAGTGCTGTGGAACGATCGTGTGGACGGGCGTTACGTGTGCCACATTCTGGACGTGACGACTCGGGATGCAAGAACCATTGAACATCCTGTCTACGCCGTCAGTCCGGACGGCAGGACGGCCGTAGCGCCGGATTTTTCTCGAATCGCGGCTGTTCGCCCTGGCTACGGATACGCCGGCATCTCTGATCCACATGCAAATGATAATGCTCCGCATGACTCGGGCATCTTCCGTGTGGATCTGGTGACCGGTCGGTCGCATCTGATCATTTCACTGGCGACCATCGCAGCCGTCGGCAGGATTCCTCAGGACGAACCCGACATCAAGCACTACTTCAATCACCTGCTGTTCAGCCCGGACGGCTCCCGATTCATCGCGCTGCACCGCTGGCGATATCCCAACGGACGTCGGTTGACGCGCCTGATCACCGCCAAACCAGACGGCACTGACATTCGCGTGGTGATTCCGAATGGCTACGCGTCGCATTTCATCTGGAGAGATCCCCGGCACATCTTTTCACAATCGAAAAACTGGCTGGGGAATCCGAATTGGGACAACTTCCTGTTTGAAGACATGGAACACGGCAAAGTTGATCAGATTGGACATGGCGTTCTGGATCCGTCTGGTCACATCAGCTACCTGCCTGGCGAAGAGTGGATTTTGAACGACACCTACCCAAAGGGCCAGGATCGGATGCAGACACCTCACCTGTACCACGTCAAATCCAAACGTCGCGTTGACTTGGGGCAGTTCCATTTACCCAAGGTCTATACCGGCGAATGGCGAGTCGATACCCATCCCCGTTTTAGTCCCGACAGTCGCTAC
>JBDOMX010000390.1:0-1779 GCA_039831615.1 Planctomycetaceae bacterium | reverse complement strand
AACGTCCGACCTTATGTGTAATTTGTCATGTTTGGCGTCTTAGTATCTTGTGGCATCGGCCGGATCAGACGATCTGGCATGACCCGTATGATCGGTTCTCCGCAACCGACGGATGCCCTGAACGGCGTCCTCTCGCCGCCGGACGCTCGTCCTGAAGCGGGCGGGTGTGAACTGCTGGCACGGTCCGTTGACGACAGCCGCCTCGCTGTCGACACACCACGGCCAGATGTTCGCTAGACTCGCTCTGTAGTGCACCGCGTGGTACGTTTGTGCCTTGAGTCGCGCGAGATCAGGCCAACAGCATTGTGGGATGGAGACGCGTTATGCGGTTTGCGATTTGTCAGGAGTTATTTGAAGGTTGGGATTGGGCGCGGCAGTGTGCATTCGTATCTGAAGTGGGCTACACCGGCATCGAAGTCGCTCCGTTTGCCATTGCTGATGACATTTCCACATTGACGGGCGACGCGCGGGCGCTGATGCGGAGGCAGGCCGCCGATCACGGTTTGGCGATCATTGGTCTACACTGGTTGCTGGCGAAAACCGAAGGGCTTCATTTGACGAGTGCTGACCAATCCGTACGAGCAGCCACTGCGGACTATCTTGTTGCTCTGGGACGATTGTGTGCCGATCTCGGAGGGGACGTGATGGTTTTTGGTTCTCCTCAGCAACGTGATGTCCCGTCCGGGTTGACGGAAGAACAGGCGCTGGACAACGCTGCCGAAGTTTTTCGGTCTGCTATGCCACAGATTGCGGATTGGGGCGTCCGTCTCTGTATGGAACCCCTGACTTCGAAGGAGACCGATTTCATCAACACCTGCAGTCAGGCGGTGGAGTTGATCGATCGGGTCGATCACTCCGCGATGTGCCTGCATCAGGATGTGAAGGCAATGTTGGGCGCTGAATCCGACGGAATCTCGCAGTTGATCGAGACTTACCGCGATCGCGTCGGACACTTTCACGTGAATGATACCAATCTACTGGGACCCGGGATGGGAGATACGGACTTTGGCCCGATCTTCGCCGCGTTGCTGGCCACCGGCTATTCCGGGTGGGTCTCGGTGGAAGTTTTCGACTATTCTCCGGGTTGCGAGCAGATCGCTCGGCAGAGTTATCAATACATGCAGGACACGTTGCAACGTGTGTCTGGCTGACCGAAGCCAGTGCAAGTTGCCTCAGGCTTCGGGCGATTCGACGGCGCGTCTGCCCATTTGAGCACGGCAGTGCAGATCATGCGGACGGCTGGGATGGCGTGGCTGGGTTGCGGAGTGGACGGGCGGTCGGTAAATTTCCGGTCGCAACCGGCAGTTCGCTGCAATAAATGTGCGGTTTCCGTGCCGGAATCCGTCGCGGGACGCGTGACAGTCCGTGTGAAATGTCGTACAGTGTGCGACACGCACGCCGGATTTTCCGGAGATTTCTGTTCAGAGGACACTCACTCGATGGCCACGATCACGCGTTCTGACATCAAGAAACTGCGCAAGAAAAGGGCGCGGTTGAAGAAAAAACTCAAATGCCGCTTTTCACCCGGCGGTGTGATTCCGCGCCCTGTGTACGTGGACTATAAGGATCTCAAAACGCTGCGGTCCCTGGTCGATCGACAGGGAGCCATCTTGCCGCGACGACGAACAGGAACATCGGCGCTCTACCAGCGTGCCGTTCGCAAGGCTGTGCTGAGAGCCCGCTTCATCGGTTTGCTGCCCTATGTGGCGGAAGACTGAGTTCGGTTGCGGTCGCCACTCTGAGTTTTTTCCAGTACAGGCCTCTGGGCAGATTCGATGG
>JBDOMX010000333.1:3203-7399 GCA_039831615.1 Planctomycetaceae bacterium | reverse complement strand
AGTTCGGGCAACGTGATCGAGGCCCCGATTAAGGATGTGACCGAAGGGGTTGCCGCAGTGGTTATTTCCACAGGCCAGACAATTGTGCTGGGCGGCATGATCACATCGGTCAGGGTTGAATCAAAGAAGAAAGTTCCGGTGCTGGGTGACATGCCGGTTCTGGGACCGCTGTTCCGTTATGAGTTCTTTCAGGAAAAGCGCAAAGAGCTGCTGATTTTCCTCACACCGGAGATTGTTTACGACGACGCAGAGTCGTTTCGTATTGCCCACCGTGAACTCACCAATTCTTCAATCGATCTTACGGATCTCAATCCGTCTTTACAAACACCCGTCGTTTCAGGTGGCCACACAGACATTCTGTATGAAGACGCCCAGCCTCTCGCACCCACATTCAAACCCCTGGGCAACTGGGCTGTTCCTCGTCTCAATCCAACATTCCTGACACCAAACCAGGCCGCACAGCAGCCTCAATTGCCTCGAACATTCATGGCGGAAGAGTTCCTGAACCAGCATCAGCCCGCAATACCCGTCGCACCTGTGGAAACGAATCAAACCTATGGAGGCTTCAGTTCACCTGCCGTTCCACAGACGGGTCACAGTTCCGGTTCAGCAGGACTGCAGGTTCCCGCAATACCGATCCAGCCTGTACCTTCGTCTCAACATTCAATTCCGTTACCCGTTCAATCTCCGTAAACAAGCAGCAGCGTCTGAACAACTAAACTTCTCTTTGAGAAAAACATCGTGTTCCCCTCTTTGTTCTCACCAACATCCACAAACAAACGGCGCGGCACACCAGCCGTTATCCGTTATGCATTTTGTGGAATATTGCTGGTCATTCTTCCTTTGGGATGCGGGGTAACAACCGTTTTCTCCCCCAGGGAGATGTTCAGCAGCAAAGACAGGACATCGAACGACGTCCGCATCAGACGCATTTTGCCGCTTTGGAGTATCACAAGTCAGCAGGATTCCAGTGGCCTTCAGACCCGGGGCTTCCTGGGGACAATCATGTTTTTCGGTACTGGCAGTGATCAGTCGCAACAAATTGACGAGGGAGCTCGGGTTTTGATTTCCGAACGCGAAGGCGAAGACTGGCAACTCAAAAGAAAATTCATCATCACTCCTGAAGCACTCAGCAAAAAACAGAATTCAACCGCTCTCGGCGAGGTTTACGAACTGTTTGTTCCCCATGACATAAGCCCAGACGGGCTGTACGGCATCGTGGTGGAATATACAGCGACCGACGGAACAAAAGTCGTTTCACCAGCAACAAAGGTGCCCTGAAAATATGACACCTGGTGCTGTCCTCTCTGCAATGTCTTAGAACCGTTTGGATACTTTTTTCATACAACTAATCTCGTCGTGGACATTCGGCAGAATGAGTGCCTGTTTGTCCGCAGTGGCGTTGTGCGCACTGACAATGCTGACAGGGCTATCGAGCACAACGGCGGCTGACCCGGTGGTTCGCTACACCCGGAATACAAGTTTTTCGATTCCATTCAATGTCAGCGCCGGTCACGCTGAGCAGCACCAGGCCGTCCTCTGGCAACGCGGAGGCGACAATACAGAGTGGAAACTTGTGCAGGCCATTCCTGCCCCGACAGGAGCATTCGAAATCGATGCTCCACAAAATGGCAGGTATCGTTTTGCTGTCACCACTTCAACACCCGGATCAGCGGTGGTGCAGCCAGAGTCCCAGGCCGGAGAGATGATGGTCATCGTTGACACTCAGCACCCGGCTGTTTTGCTGTCGAGGGCATGGCTTCCCTTTAAGCTTGAGTGTCTGATTGCAGAGCCGAATCCGGATCTCGAATCGATGACACTGCGACTGTCACTGGCCGATACCGGCAGCGTCATCAATATCCCATGTCAGCCTCAACTGCTGCAGCAGCAGGAATCCGGGATCTGGCACTGCCATGTCACGCTGCCCGGAATTGTTGGCCCGGCCACGCTGACCTATGAAATCAAAGACCTGGCTGGAAATAAGACTGTCGAAGAACTCATTTACACACCATCGGCGAACACACCACCCGTATCAGTTGAATCAGCTTCTGATACAAATCCTTCCGCTCTGAGCGAACCCACGATTTCATTTGATTTGGTTTCCGGACGGCTGCTGGGTTCCACCAAATCTGTCATTGCCGACACCTCACAACGGGGGCCTTCCGAAAGTCCCGGAAGCAAACAGTCTGCCTCGACCGATATGGGAAAACGACCATTTCTGTTATCCACGAACAACGGTGTGGTAGCAGGAAACGAGAGTCTCTGGAAACCAGTTGAATTCTCTGCAGTCTGGACAGACAGTGCCACTGAACTGGAACATAACGACTCCCCTGTCCAGATGAGTTCTGGCAGGGAAAACACGACGGACATCCGAGCTGACATGCAGAAAACGCAGTTCCACGCTCAGTCTGCTTCACTGAAACAAGAAACAGACAAGGAACAGCGTCCGACTCAAAATCTCCTGCAGCTGCCACGTTTGGTTCGTCCACCGGTACCACAGGACGAAACAAATGTTCCTGTGCCACTCCATTCTCCCCTGCCACCCCTGTCGGCGGTACCGACACGGTCTGCGGACACACCCGAAACTTCTGCACCTGTCCTGTTACTGCCGCACACTCCAGCAGGTCCCGGCGGGTTGATGCCGCCACAGTCAGTGCGTGAATCACGGGAGACTCCACAGGATGGTGCTGCCCCCGCAAAACTGCCCGTGATGCGCGGCTCCAGGCCACAGCAGGAACCGGCAAACAGATCGATCACTGAATTCGACATCCTGCTTCGGTCTGCCAGAAACAATGCCATTACGGGCCATCTGAATCAGGCACTCAGTCAATACGACCGCTGTTTAGAACTGAATCCTTTGTCATCAGAAGCCGGTCGTGAACGGACTTTACTGCTTGCCCGGATTACACCGGCAGCTGCAGTACCGCACCTGCGAAGTTTGATGACCAGAGCGCCGTCGGACTACGACGCTGCCTACTCGCTTTCCCAAATTTACATGGATCAGGGGCGGCATGAGCAATCGCTGGTCGTGATCGACGAAGCGCTCAAACATCTTCCTGACGATATGCGTCTGCGAATACTGCGAGTGCAGTCACTGGTCGCTGCGGGTAGAATCCAGCACGCCATGTCGGCGCTCGACGAGCTGTCAATGGATGAATCAAAAGAACGGCCGAACGACAGCAGTACTTCGTTTGTCCGCAGCCTGATGACGCTCAAACGCATGAATGAAGCAATAGCCGAAGCACGAACGCTGTACGAAAGTTCTCCACTCAATTCTGAATCCGGTTTCCTGCTGGCAGAATCGCTGGCAACCAATCAAGACGAACAGGAAGCCATTAGCATTGTGAATGCGCTTGACAGCGCCGATCCCGACTTTCCATCCAGGATACAGCAGCTCGTTCGACTTGCGATCGATAACAACCTGCTGAATCTGGCGGACATCTCCCTGAAGAAAGCACGCGAAAGTGGTTCAGACAACACTGATCTTACAGTGCTGGACGTCGCGCTCAGCCTGGCACGTCGAGACTACAAGGGGGCGGAGCTGCGGATCTCTACAGCGCCAAACCAGTGGAAAAATGACGACTTGCTCATGGCCCGAACCAGAATCCAGATGGAACTCGGGCTCTACGCTGAAGCCGAAGCAGTTTTGGGACAGTTGTCGAAGGAAGCCGGAAACTCTGTGGCTGCAAGCCTGTTGCGAGCTGAGCTGTATTCTCGATTCCAGGCTTATGACCTGGCTGAAGAGACGCTTGCCGGCGGACTGTCACAAGACCCTGCAAACCGCCGACTGCAAAACACAATGGCGCGTATGTACATCGCAGCCGGCAAACCGGATCTCGCTATCGGAATCACCGAGTCATTCTTCGAGACTGATCCACTGAACGCTGAAGCATGGATGCTGTGGGCCGTTGCACACACAGAAAACAAATCCACATCAGAAGCCGAAATGCGTCTTGCAGCACAGCAACCAAACAGCATCCATTTCCAGCTTCATGAAGAACTGCTGCAGGTCGTTTCGGCATACTTCAAGGCACATCAGCACAACGACCCTGGGGCCCTGACGGAATTCGAACTGACAAATTTTCCCAATGATCCGACACGATATCCGGCCGAATTCGGATACGCTTACTACCAATGCCTGGGGACCTGTCGGTCTCAAGCGGACGCCCAGCAATTCCTCATCAACATCACTGATA
>JBDOMX010000333.1:0-3193 GCA_039831615.1 Planctomycetaceae bacterium | reverse complement strand
AACGTTCAGTACTCAATCAATCTAACGCAGGCCGCACAAAGGCAGAATGATTTTCTGCTGGCCAAACAAATACTGCTCAGCATTGCAGCAGAGCAATCAGGTGATCCGGGTGTACTCGATGCTTTGGGACAGATTCTTATTCGTACTGATGGTCCGGCCGCAGAAAGTGTCTTTAACGACATGATTGGCATGCAGCCGACTTCTGTGCCCGGTCGCCACGGACTGGCGCTTGTCAAATGGCGCCAGCGTGACTTCGGAACAGCGCTGGCTTTACTGGACTCACTCATCAGCGATGCCGCCCGTTACCGGCCCGGGCTGCGGGATCGCGCGCG
Organism: Planctomycetaceae bacterium; assembly: GCA_039831615.1. Taxonomy (GTDB): domain Bacteria; phylum Planctomycetota; class Planctomycetia; order Planctomycetales; family Planctomycetaceae; genus S139-18. The sequence goes on along the minus strand of JBDOMX010000333.1, from coordinate 2,861 downwards.
TCTGGTTGCTGACTGGAAGGGCGCACGCGCAGCAATGCCGGAATATGACAAGGCCGAGCAGGCCCTGCACAATCCAATTTCCAACTCCGCTGAGCGTGCTCTTCTCTCAGATACCGAACTGCTTCGCAGTCAACTGGGGTATCGCTCACTTTCTGTTGAAGAGCTATTCGCAATTCGCCTGGAGAAGCAGGCCCGGTTCCTGGCAGACTGGCGACCTGACAACGCAACAGCCACACTACGGCGGCTGCAGCAAATCCGTCCACAGGACAGTATGGTGGCTTTCTTACTCGCAGAACAGAACCTGCGAATGGGACGGTATTGCCAGGCAGAACTGTCGTTACAGGAACTCTTAATTCAGGATCCGGAAAACCCACAGATCCAGTCGGCGATTCGGTACACTCAAAAGCAGCTGCAGCCCACGCTGAGTGGTGAGTTCCAGTTCTTCGATCAGTCCGGCAGGAACGGACTCTCAGAAATCTCGAGTCTGCGTTTTGGGCCTGCCGTTTCCACATCCATCGGTACATGTAACAATATCCTGTCAGTTGGCTATCGCCATCTTCGACTGACACCGCCCACAGACTACGATGGCCTGCAGCTGATCGCCACTGCGACGCAGACGCTTGCCGGTGCCGAGGCAAATGTCGAAGCCGCTAACCTGGCCTTCATCGGACTGGTGCCGGGGACTCCGGCTTTTCAACAGGCAGTCGATAACGTCAACGCAGCCAGAACGATTCGAGACAATGCTGCAAACACCCTGGCGGCAGCCGACGAGGCTCTGGTGACAGACACCGTGGGAAATGCTTTGGAAGTGGGTCTGCATCTGGAACCCAACCAGAATTTAACCGTGGATCTTGATCTCGCGGCCGAATTTTATGATTCCGGCTTCTCAAGCCGTCCCCTATTTCAATTACGAGTTGTTCAACGCGTCATGGATGGTTTTGATACCGGCTTTTCTGCGTTCCTCGCAAACGTGGCAGAGAATTCCGAATCAATTCGTCAGGATATCTTTCGCTATGGTGGCGGCCCCGAATTTCGCTGGCAGGCGACATCCAGATGGACACTGCGGGGGAGATCTCGACTCGTTAGTTATTCTGACGACAATCTGCTCTATCAATTTGACCTTAACAATGAAGTCGTCCTCTACAGGGCTCCGCGCAGTCTGACAGCAGTCTTAAGGTTCCACGCTGAACGATTCTCTGAGGACACGATCCGGAACCCGTTACTGACCAATCTGGGAGGCACTGTCCATCCTTATTTTTCCCCAAGTGATTTTGCTTACTTCACTGCAGGCCTGCGCTGGAAACACCTGTTGTCTCGGCTTGCTTTGGGTGAAAACGAACTCAGCTATTCCGCAAGGTGCCTGGCGCAATGGGACAACCAGGGCGTATTGTATGGCATTGCCGGAGCCTCATTTGACTGGGATGCCACCAACAACCTCACACTGTCTCTAAACTTCGACAGCATTAACTCCAGTGAATACGATGCAATCAGCGTGTTCGGTGCGTTGATTTGGTATCTGCCCTAAGAATCGATGCAGTGTGCTCTCCCAAAATGCAAGGTCATTAATTTCCTTACATCTTGCGCGGACCAGAATCCGGAGAGCAGGTCACAGTCTCATAACCGTGTATCAACTTTTCGGGACAGCCCGATCCGTCACCGCTGTTGTGGTACGCAACACGATCACCCAGGAATCTAATTTACAGATTTCCGAGTAAATCGTTACACCGGCGTGCCCGCAGATTGTTCTGAGTCAGTTTCGAAACCGCCTGTAAGCAGTGGTGACGCCGTAGTCACCTCCGCCGGGCTCAGGTCATCGACTCCAAGAACCCGTGACAGTTCTTCCTGAGTCGTATGACCTGTGGCAACCGCTAACTGTCCAACGTCCCACAATGTTTGCATTCCGACGTCACGTGCGTGCCTGCCGATTTCGTGTGATGACGCACAACTATTGCATAACGTACGCGTCTGTTCATCAGCTACCAGCAGTTCCATAATTGGCATCCGGCCAGAGTACCCCTTGTTCCTGCACTCGTTGCACCCTGTCGGCTCATACTGATTTCCAGTGTGATTTGACAGGTCCGCATCAGCCGTTTTTTTTCTGCAATGCACACAAAGTGTGCGAACCAATCGCTGAGCAGCAGCGGCCACTACGGTGCTTGAGACCAAATACGGTTCAATGCCCATGTCTATCAGCCGAGTAAAAGCACCGGGCGCATTATTCGTATGCAGTGATGCAAGAACCAGATGACCGGTTAATGCCGCTTCAATTGCATGGCGTGCTGTTACCTGGTCACGAATTTCGCCCAGCAGAATAATATCAGGATCATGTCTCAGAATGCTTCGCAGACCTGTTGCGAAGGTGAGTCCTGTTGCTTCGTTAACCTGTATCTGATGGACACCCGGGAGCGAATATTCCACCGGATCTTCGATGGTAATAATTTTGGCTTCCGGTTTGTTTGCTCTCAATTCGGCCAGAACATGATACAGAGTGGTGGTTTTTCCACTGCCGGTCGGACCTGTCACCAGAAAAATCCCGTGGGCTTGCGAAATCACATCACGCCATTGGTTAATTTGTGATTCAGAAATGTTCAGCTGGTCAAGTCCCCACTTGTGGCGGCCCTGACGCAGCAGCCTCAGCACAACACTTTCACCATATATCATAGGGATCGTAGACAGTCGTACGTCGATGTGCTCTGTCGCCGTCGTGAATTTAAAACGACCATCCTGCGGCAGACGTCTTTCCGCGACATTTAACTTACCCATGATTTTCAGCCTGCTGACAATAGCCGGCTGCAGTCGCATGACGTCAGCGGGCATCGTCTGGTCCAGCAGTAGTCCATCGATTCGATAACGCACCCCAA
>JBDOMX010001056.1:0-1781 GCA_039831615.1 Planctomycetaceae bacterium | reverse complement strand
CCAGCAGATCGGGGCGTCCGATAGAACCGACAAAGACGAAGTCTCCAGTGAAGATTCCCATCGGCTTGTCGGCGCCGCCACCCTGGTCAGTCAACAGGAAGGAAATGCTCTCCGGAGTATGTCCCGGTGTGTGCAGCACATCGAACCTGATGTTTCCGATCATGAACGAGTCACCGTCTTTCACCAGTTGGTGGTCGTATTGATCGGCGAACAGATATTTCCAATCGGCTGTGCCCTCATCCGACACATACAGCTTCGCGCTAATGTGTTCGGCCAATTCACGCGCACCCGACACGTAGTCGGCGTGAATGTGAGTCTCAGCGACCGCGACCAGCTTCACGCCTTCGCGTTCGGCCGCTTCCAGATACTGATCGATGTCTCGACCAGGATCGACGACGATGGAGACTTTGGCTCGCTGGCAGCCGACCAGATACGAAGCGTGAGCAAAGGCTTTGTCGTAAAAGTATTTGAGTATCATGACACTGTTTCCTTGAGGATTACGCCAGAGGATGGCGAACCGTTCGCGTGTTAAGCGACTTGTCTTTCGGAATAATGAACTACGTGTCCTTCCGTTCTGTTTTGATTCCGCGTTGATTGCCTTGGCGTTTCTGCTCACTTCACGGTACAGCACGCACCTTCATCGTTGACTTGATTCCATGGCATCTTTGCAATCAGCATTCCCATCGCGCAGGTGTCGGTGATGCCTGCGAATATCAGTCCGGCACCGACAAACGCGGAAATCCCGGCGAAGTACGGATGTACAAACAAACCGAGAAGTGCCCCCACCAGCACGATGAATCCAGCCGCAATCCGCACCTGACGTTCCAGTGATATGGATTTCCTGCCCCGCACGACCGGTAAACCGGCGTTCACCCACGCCTCAGTCCCGCCCTCGACGTTGATGACGTTTGTGAAACCGGCGTCGATGAATTTCTTCTGCGCCCTGGCTCCGCGAGTTCCGCCCTTGCAGATCAGGTAGAGTGGTTCGTCTGCCGAACCGTTTCGAGCCTTCATCAATGAGTACGGATCAAGCACATCGAGCGGAATGTTGCGTGCCCTCACTGCTCGGACTTCGCGGAACTCCAAAGGCGTGCGAACGTCGATGATGTCGACATTGCCTTGCCCGTCGCGTGCGGCGAGCTGGTTTACCGTGATTGTTCTGCTATCTATCATAAGTATATCGTCATTTCGTAATATCGCATCCTTACGATATGTTGTCCGAAAAAAGGGGAGTGGCTCCCACATCGCCTACGTTTGCAGGAACCGACTCTCAATGCAGTCCATGATGTTCGCCAGATGCGGCTCAGCGACTTCGTAATAGACCCGTCGACCTTCACGTTCACTGGTAAAGAACCCACAACGCTGCATCAATCGCAGGTGCTCCGATGCTACGTTATCCGGAACGCCGCAATCTTCTGCCAATTCGCCCACCGTGTACCGACCATGCAACAACAATTGCACCATCCGCAATCGTACGGGATGAGCCAGTATTTTCAGGCATTCCGCGGCCTGAGCAAATGCCGCCGGATCACCGACTGGTTTGGTTTTTGTCTTTGATTTCGAGACCATCTCGCTCCTCCTTATTACAACATATCGTAACCTAACGATATGTTAATGAGTCTTTCTGCAGAACCTGTCAGGATTCCGGGAATCAGCCGTGTGCTCAGCAGGATGTTCGCCTGCAGCTTTTCAGGTCGTTGACACCGCAGCAGGGAGCCAGGTTGCCGGTGATTCTGATTGAGGTCGTTGCGGAATCGCTGAACTGATTTTACTCGTCAGGC
>JBDOMX010001191.1:0-1782 GCA_039831615.1 Planctomycetaceae bacterium | reverse complement strand
AAGAGCCTGGAAGTTCTGCCCTCGTTAATGACCGACTGGGCCAGTTGGAAGGCACGATACCCAGACACGACGGCCGCCGTCTCCACTCGCACGGCCAGAGAATATCGCCGTCAGATGCACCAGTCCGGCAAGCCCCTGCTCATCGGCTTGCCGTTGGGGAAGAAGACGTTTGCGTGGACCTACGGCCTTTTGAATGAGAAGACGATCCTCAACTCCTATTGTGACGGGCGGGCGGTCCTGGCGGGAATCGATAAGGAGTCGGGTACGGCTGTCCTGTTCGACCGCAAGCTGGATGGCAAGGTATTGACGTTTCAGTGGACCGACGGGCGATTAGTCGATGACTCGACCAACTCAACCTGGGACTTGCTGACAGGTATTGCGACGGCTGGCGATCTGAAAGACCAACGCTTGCAGCAGCTTCCGGGCATTCTCTCCGATGCAGCTGCCTGGGGCCGGTTTCATCCTGAGTCGCAGACTTTCGACCGAGAGAAGTGAGGGAAGGCGAACGACTGAGGCGGCACGCCGCACCTCGGATCGTCGACGATTCGAGGTTGACTCAGTTTTGGCACTGAACTACATGGCACTGCGATGGTCATCTCTCTCGACCGTTTTCTTCTGTCTTCAATTTGAATTGCACTCTACTCGTCCTTCGCCAACGGGTCGTGATCGGTTCGTTTCCGGACATGGTCTGTCGGTTGGAGAGCCAATCCGATGTTGAGACGGAACTGGTCGGTCATCGCTTGCGTTGTGTTTATGGTCGTGATTGTCACATTTTCCAACGGCTGTGCGCGCCTGCTGGGAAATGCAATGGTGCGGACCCCGTTTCAAGTCAATCCGTTCGCCTCGCAGGCGAGTCTTTCACCGCCGGCTCGTGACCTGCTGGGGATTGATCAGCAGTTTCGGGTTGATGTCGGACCGCCCGAGGCATCGCTTTCGGTCTCGATGATCGACCCAGAAAGTGGGGATCCACCGCGCGGGACGGTTTTGGTCCTGCATGGCATCTGGAATTCCAGCTTCTGGATGCTGGGGACCGCTCGGATGTTGTCCGAAGACGGCTACCGCGCGGTCCTTGTCGATTTGCGCGGCCATGGTCGCTCAAGCGGCGAGTGGTTGACCTACGGTGTGCGTGAAGCGCAGGACATTTCGCAGGTGATCGATGTACTCGAAGAACGTGATCTCATCGCGGGAGCACTGGGAGTCTATGGGATTTCCTATGGAGCGACGACTTCAATTCACCTGGCCGGAGGCGACACGAGAATTGCATCTGTCGTTGCGGTGGCTCCCTTCAGCACGATGCGGGACGTCGTCAACGACTATGCTCGCACGGCTTTGCCAGGGATCGAACAGGTGATCGACGATGATACCTTTGATCAAGCCGTCGGTAAGGCGGGCGAGGCGGCAGATTTCGATCCAGCCGTTGCCTCTGCCATCAATGCCATCAAACGTACGAAAGCGAATGTACTGATAGTACATGGCACCGACGACTGGCTGGTCCCGTCCTATCATGCCGTGCGGCTTTACGAGGCGGGACGAGGACATACGGAATTGGTCCTTGTTCCACGTACAGGTCACATCAAGATTTGGTTTGATCCAACCGGCGAGGTCGCCCATCAGACCCGACGCTGGTTCGAGAAGACGCTGTGAGAAAATGCGACTGAAATACCGCCGTCCTCGGGTTTCGCTGTCCCTTGTTGGCCGGGTTCTGCTATAGTCCCGAATCGCCTCTTGCGCGAGGAGTATGGAACGTGCGTTCCGTCCGCGGGGGAGGGTGGTGCCTTTTTC
>JBDOMX010000371.1:0-7421 GCA_039831615.1 Planctomycetaceae bacterium | reverse complement strand
CGCTCCACTGTTGCGCTCCTTCGCTTTGAGTGAAAACTCGATGGTTTGATACGGGGGAGCGCAACAGTTTTCCCTTCTCCCCGCAAACCCAATCCCTCCATTTTCCGGCACGTGCATCAGGCCAGGCCGGGTCTCCCAGGTGCGCCGCCAGGGCGTCGAACCGTGCGAATTCGGTCAGCCACCGACCACTGTGTTTACAGAAATCGGCAAACCGATGTTGGAGGTCGTGGTTTCCACTGGCACGAAAGTTGACGAAGGCAGTCCGCAGGAGTGATTCCCTGACCGTGCGGGCTCTGTCGTAGCTGGCGAAACCGCCGTGGAACTCATCGTGTCCGGAGTCAATGAGCTGCTGTGAAGTCAATAACCCGGTCGACACCAGTTCCTCGCAACTGATCAGCAGCGGGTTGCCGGCAAAGGCTGAATAGCTGCTGTACGGAGAATCACCTTTGGCAGGTGGGCCGAGCGGAAGCAGTTGCCAGATGGTCTGACCGGCCGAGTGAAGAAAATCGACGAAGCGATACGCCGCGGGTCCGAGGTCTCCGATTCCCGGAGCGTCGGGCAGGCTGAAGACCGGCATCAGAATGCCGGAGGATCGGGGAAACTGCATGAAGTGATTTCAATCAATTGACGCGGAAAGACCCCGGTGAATCTGGCTTCAAAGTTTCATCTCACGGCAAAGTCCTGTTCTCAGCGGCTGCGATCCGACATGACTCCGGTCCCGCATTCCCGTCGGTCTGTTCGCCGTGTCATTGAAGAGGTTCAACGTGCCAGATCTCATCCGCGTACTGCCGAATGGTGCGATCGCTGGAAAACCAGCCGCTGGCTGCAGCATTCTGAATACTCATGCGCGTCCAGTGCGCCTCGTCCTTGTACGCATCATTGACATCCTTTTGAGCATCAAGATAGCTCCGCAGGTCCGCGATGGTCAGCCATGGATCATGAGGGCTCCGCAATCCCGCAGTCAGAATGCTGAAGATCCCCGGTTCAGACGAATTGAAATGTCCGCCCTCCAGTAGTTCCATCACGCGCCGAATGTCTTCGTCCTGGGCAATGACTCTGTTCGGGTCGTAAGCTTGTCGCGCTCCTGCGGCGCCTTCGGCCGTCAGACCAAACAGAAAGAAGTTTTCGCTGCCGACCCGTTCCCGAATTTCGATATTCGCTCCGTCCAGAGTTCCGATGGTCAGGGCACCATTCATCATGAATTTCATGTTGCCGGTCCCGGACGCTTCTTTGCCGGCCGTCGAAATCTGCTCGGACAGTTCGGTTGCCGGGCAGATCACTTCCATGGCGGACACACGGTAGTTTGGAAGAAACACAAGTTGCAACAGCTCGCGCGCTTTCGGCTCGGCATTCACAACCTCGGAAACATTATTGATCAGCTTAACAATCAGCTTCGCGACATGATAACCGGGTGCCGCCTTGCCACCGATCAACACGCTGCGAGACACCATTCCTGCGGTGTCGCCGCGGCAGATTCTGTCGTACAGATGAATGACGTGCAGCACATTCAGCAGTTGTCGTTTGTACTCGTGAATTCGCTTGACCTGCACGTCCAGCAGAGATTGGTGGCGCAGGTGAATCCCCGTAAGTTGCTGCACGTAGGTAATTAAAGTCCGCTTGTTTGCCTGCTTCACTGCCTGCCAGCGTTCCCTGAACGCCGCGTCCTCGGCGTACGACGCCAGGCCGGAAATCTGCTGGAGATCCTTTTGCCATCCTGTCCCGATGGTTTCATTAATCAGATCGCGCAACCCAGGATTACAGTGGCTCAACCAGCGTCTTTGAGTGACACCGTTTGTCTTGTTGTTGAATTTGTGCGGCCATAGCCTGTGAAAATCCGCGAACAGACCGGACTGCAACAGGTCTGTATGCAGCCCGGCCACTCCATTCACGGAAAAGCTGCCCACGATGGCCAGGTACGCCATCCGAACATGAGGGTGATCTCCGCCGTCAATCAGCGACATACGTTCTCTGACCGCCGGATCGTCCGGCCAGATTTTTGCCAGCTGCTCGCAGAACTGTTTATCGATCTCGTGAATAATGTCCATCAGGCGCGGCAGTAAACGACTGAACAGTGCCACCGACCAGCGTTCCAGCGCCTCGGGAAGGAGCGTATGATTTGTGTAGGCCATACACTGCTGCGTGATGCTCCACGCTTCGTCCCATTCCAACTCGTGCTCATCCATCAACAAACGCATCAGCTCCGGGATGGCGCAGGCAGGGTGAGTGTCGTTCAGCTGAAAGCAGTTGAGCCGGGCGAATTCGCTGAAATCTTCGCCATGCATCGAGACCCATTCTTCGATCACATCCTGCAGGCTGGCGGAGACGAGAAAGTATTGCTGTTTCAGTCGCAGTTCTTTGCCGTTTTCGCCGGCGTCATTGGGGTACAACACCATCGAAATCTGTTCGGCCAGATTCTTTTCAGCAACACTCTCCGAATAACCGCCGGCATTGAATTCCTCGAGATTGAACTCGTCCGTCGCCGATGACCGCCAGAGTCGCAGTGTATTGACGGTTCCGTTCCTGTGTCCCGGAATCGGCATGTCGTAGGGCACCGCCAGAATGTCCTGGCTGTTGGCCCAGCGGGCACAATGTTTGCCCTGTTCGTCGACGAAATATTCGGAGTGACCGTAGAAGTGAATCCGGCGAGTATCCTCGGGACGTTCCAGTTCCCATGGATTTCCGTCCCTGAGCCAGTGATCCGGGTCCTCGACCTGATGCCCGTTCTCTATGTGCTGGTTGAACATTCCGTATTCGTAGCGGATACCGTATCCCACGACCGGCAACTGCAGGTTGGCGCAACTGTCCAGGAAACAGGCAGCCAGTCGTCCGAGTCCACCGTTGCCCAGTCCGGCATCGTGTTCCAGTTCGGCGCTTTCTTCCAGACTCACTCCAAAGCTGTTGAGCGCCTCCCGAACGGAGTCTTCCATGTCAATATTCATGACGGCATTGGTCAGCGAGCGTCCGATGAGAAACTCCAGCGAAAGATAGTACACGCGTTTTGCGCCACTATTCGCGATCCTGTCATGTGTTGTTTTCCAGTGGGCAACCAGCCGATCTCGAACCGCGATGGCCAGCGCTCGGTACAGGTACCGCGGCTCCACGTCGCTGTCGTGATGGCCGAGCGTGAAATTCAAATGGCGGTGCAGTTCACATTCGATACTGGCCAGGCAGCTGGCAGCTTCCAGGTCGGGATCAATCGAGGCGCTCTTCTGAAGAACTTCGGTCATATCAACTTCATTGGGGAAGGAAGATGGGGGGAATTGTGGAGCAGGCCAGCCATCGGCCGGCTGCAGGCAGGTCAGTCAGCCCTGACATTTGTCATGCCGATTTTCGGGGCTGGAGGACCGCATCAAAGAGTTTTGGAGCCGGCCGCGAGTCGGCAGATTTCATGGGGGCCAATAACCACGGCGTCATGAAGGACGGCCGGATCGTTTGCAGTTGCAGCACAATAATGGATCGAGCGGTTATTGAAACCGGTAATGTCGGATGATTCTGATCCGCGGACCTGAGTGCCCTCCAGGAAACGTCGACGGCGCAGAACGGGGTTCTCTCTGCGAAGTCGCACCATCCGCGTCACGAATTTGCGAAGCCGTTCTTCATCTTTGCCCAGGTCCCAGTTCAGTCAGCTGAGTTCATTGTCCTGACAGTACGTATTGTTGTTGCCACGCTGAGTGCGCCCCAGTTCGTCACCGCTGCACAGCATCGGCACGCCCTGCGACAGCATTAACGTGGCCATGTAGTTTCGAATCTGTTTGAGTCGTAATTCACGAATCTGCTGATCTTCGGTTGGTCCTTCAACGCCATAATTCCAGCTCAGACTGTGTGCGTCACCATCTGCGTTGCCATGACCATTTTGAAGATTGTGTTTTTCGTTGTAACTGACCAGGTCTTTGAGACAAAAACCGTCATGGGACGTGATGAAGTTGATGCTCGCATAGGGCTTGCGGCCGCTGTGTTCATACAGATCACTGCTGCCGCACAACCGCGTGGCAAACTGAGAAACCGCATTGCCGTCGCCGCGCCAGAAACTGCGAACCGAATCGCGGTATTTGCCGTTCCATTCAGTCCACAGAACAGGGAAATTACCAACCTGATAACCGCCTTCACCAAGATCCCAGGGCTCTGCAATGAGCTTGACCTGGGACAGCACCGGATCCTGATGAATGATGTCAAAGAACGCACCCAACCGGTCAACTTCATGCAGTTCTCTGGCCAGCGTGCTGGCCAGGTCAAAACGGAAACCGTCGACGTGCATTTCCTCCACCCAGTAGCGGAGGCTGTCCATGATCAGCTGCAGCACGTGGGGGCACAGCATGTTCAGGGTGTTTCCGCACCCTGTGTAGTCCATGTAGAATCGTCCGGATTTTGGCGTCAGGCGGTAATAGGACGCATTATCGATCCCCCGCAGCGAAAGCGTTGGGCCGAGGTGATTTCCTTCACCGGTATGGTTGTAAACCACATCAAGGATGACCTCGAGACCGGCGCGATGGAGGCGGCGCACCATTTTTTTGAATTCAACCACCGAACCTCGCACTTCTGATGCGGCGTAGCGCGTGTCTGGAGCGAAGAACGATAAGGTGTTGTAGCCCCAGTAGTTCGACAGCCCCTGGTCAATCAGATGGCGATCGTCCACGTGATGGTGGACCGGCATCAGTTCGACGGCGGTCACACCCAATGCACGGAGATGGCGGATCGACGCGGCAGAAGCCAGTCCGGCAAATGTTCCTCGCTGATGCTCCGGGACGTCCGGGTGCTGTTTCGTAAAACCACGTACGTATGTCTCGTAGATGACTGTCTGATGCCATGGAGTTCTGGGTGGCCGATCAGACCCCCAGCGAAACGACGGCGCAGCAACCATGGCTAACGGTGCGTGGGCCGCGTTGTCACTGTGATCGAAGGAGAGATCACGCTGAGGATCTCCGATTCGATATCCGAACATGGAATCGGACCAGGTAATCCCGCGGCCGATGGCCTTCGCGTAGGGGTCCAGCAAAACCTTATTGGCATTGAATCGATGCCCCTGCTGGGGGTTGTAAGGTCCGTGAACTCGATATCCATAGAGCTGGCCGGGACGAATATCGGGCAGAAAACAATGCCACACCAGGTCTGTCTGCTCACGAAGTGGAACGCAGTAGCTTTCCTTTTGCGAATCCACCGAATCAAACAGGCACAATTCGACGCGTGTCGCATTTGCAGAAAACATTGCAAAGTTGACGCCGTTGCCTTCCCAGGTGGCTCCCAGAGGATACGGCCGTCCGGGCCAGACTCGGACTCTTGATCGTGATCTCTTCAGTATCATGGCTTGGACAGTATCACCGGCGGTCGACAGGTCAATTTTTGTTTCGCAGGCGGTGGACCTCAGGCAGGCCACATCGTGACCAACGTCAGGGGCCGCCGATTTCAGCTCCATTATAGAAGTTTTCCGAAGGCCGGGCTGCGCGCATCAGCCGCCAGCGAAATCTGAGAATCGCGGCCTGACTTTGGTCAGTTGAGCTACGAGTTTGAGCTGCAAGACCAGTGTTTCCCGGGAAACGGAGGCCTGGGTGGGTGGTTGACTGCCACTTCCATTGACGATGGAGCGCACTTCCCTGAGCAGTCGCTGCAGTCCGAAATGCAGATGGACGCAGTACGGCCCCGGTCCGGGATGGACAGTGAAACTGTGGGCAAAATGGGGGACACATGCCCGGCTGCCGAGCCTGAACCGACCTCAGGCGTTGTCGACAAACCGGAAGGCAAAAAGGCTGGCGTCTTTCATCACGAATCGCAGTCGGATGGGCGTACCAGCAAGCGATCCGACGCCGCTGGCTCCCCTCCAGGTCACGAGATGCCCGACGCCGTCAGTGACGATCGGGTCGGCATTTTCAACCGCAAAACCAGCGATCGCCGTTCCGGCAGCATCCTGCAGTTCAACCAGAACGCTTCCAGATGGTTTTGTCGCAAGATTCAGTTCCAGGCGGTTTCCGGTGAAGCGAAGTGGCTTTGTCGTGATCTCCCCACCTCGTTGATCGCTGTCTGCGGACACAAAACCATCCAGCCGCAGAATCCCTCGGCTGATGCCGGTCAAGTGCGTGCCGCCTGAAGACGGATCAATATTCTGATCGTGGTCGCGATTCGAACCGACGTAGTAGATCCATAGCTCATTGCCCATGCGGACGGGTGCCGGCATCGCCCAGACATACCGCGAATCAAACTGTCCGTCTGGTCCGTTCGCCATAAATGGTTGCCGAGATGGATATTGAAACGCCTTGCCGTCGCGGCTGACCGCCAGTTGCACGTCGAACGAAGACGGCCCGAGTCCCTTGAGCGGTGATCTTTCCTGCCAGTGCCAAAAGGGCTGGGCGAGCATGAGATACACGTCGTCAGCTTCTTCATAACGGAAGACGTCAGCGCCGTAGTAATCAACCGGCGGTTGTGCGGTCGGAGTTTCATGTGTCGCCAGATCGACGCTGTCCGCCTGCATGACGACCGACTCGTCCTTCCAGACCAGCAAGTCGTCTGATTCAAGGCGCCGCACAGTTCTGTAGCTTGCCTCTTTCGGATTCAGCCGCACCCAGCGGCGCGTGTAGAGCACATAGCGGTCAATTCTCGGATCCCAAAAAATGATACTTTGCGTATCCCAGCCCCCTGGCCCCGGATCGAGACGGGCAAACTTCTTCCATCGCAGCCCGTCAGGTGAACTGTGCATTTGCAACTGACCGGACGGATAGATTTTGGCCTGCGTCTTGTAGCGGTGCTCGGGCGGCGCGTGCGGATCGATCCACACCGCGCATCCGCCAATCACGCCCGGCAGCACAACGTTGTTCTGTGTGTTGCCGTGCACTTCATGCAGGTTCAGCCGGGGCTTGTGAAAGTTGATCCCATCGGATGATTCCGCATAGCACACTCGCCGTGTGTGGTCATAGGGTCCAGGGCCGGTGGGACGGATCAGGTCGTACCAGATTCGAATGCGTCCCTCCTCTTTCAGCACACTCGAATAAACGCCGATTGAGGCACCTTGCTCCCACGGTTCGTCAGGTGAAATCAGCACCTGAGCATCGCGCCGAGGCGAATTCATGGTCAACGTCACACCGCGGCTCGACTGGATGAGTTGATCATCAATAAAAAGCTGCTTGTGTGAACCCACACGAAACACGGTTTGTGCGTCATCCGCCTGGGCTGACGCTGGAAAGGAAATGGAGCCCGCTGCCACCGCAGAGAATCCCAGTGCACACGTCGACTGGATCCAGTCACGACGGGAAATATCATGAGTTGTAATAATGCTGTTCCTTCGGTCGAAGTGATTGGCTCTGTCGCCGCTGCATGTCACGGACTGAAAGATACCAGCGGCCTGGGTGCGTCAGCTCAGTTTTGCGATGCAATCATTGCAAATCTGACATCATGCGCTGTCCAATAGAGCAGTTTTCGAAAAGTCGTGGCGGGTT
>JBDOMX010000117.1:0-7428 GCA_039831615.1 Planctomycetaceae bacterium | reverse complement strand
GGGTGGATTCACAGATGGCAGCAGACGAGAGAATTCTACATCAGCCCTAATCATGAGGTTCAGACTCCACTTGAGTGATCCGGAAGGTACCCCCGGGAAACGCCGCGGACTCGTGCAGTTTTCTGAGGATCAAAAGATATCCAAAGACGATTCTGCAGCGGCCAGGCAATTCCTCAGGGAATCCGGTTCCGGTGTTCATTTCAGTCGTAATGAAATTCAGACAATACCATGGACCGAATTTACCGCGTTTCGCGAGTACTTCGAGTACATAATTGGCGAATTCCTGGGATTTCGGTTGTTGACAGCACCGAATCCGAGTTCATGGACGGGCTCTACCAAACTCACTGACCCGTAGAGTCCGTTGGAATTCGGCAGCATGGCCCCATCATGGTATGCGTCGCAGGATCAGGTCACTGCCGAAGGTCACCTCAAAGTCGCGAAAAGGACACAACGCTGACAGGTTCAATGCCTGAAGCCTTGTGAGGCAAGACGGCAAAACCAGGTGACAAACTTCATAATTCAGATTTCCTGCTCCCAGCCACACTGTGGTAAAGCGAGAGTCTGATAGAGTTTGCGGAAAACCGCCCTCCGTGAGAAATTGGGGCAGGGGCTCATGTTCTCCGACCAGTTCTATCCTTCTGATTTGCACGTGTTATGACTGACATCCATTCACTCACCAGAAAACTGCAACGCCGAAACGACTCAAAGATCATCCTGTGTGTCAGCGATGGGCTGGGCGGCCTGCCCCTGCACCCAGGGGGCAAAACAGAACTCGAGACAGCCCACACACCCAATATGGACGCCCTGGCTCAGCGTGGGATGACCGGAATGAGTATCCCGGTGCTGCCCGGGATTGCTCCAGGAAGTGGTCCGGGACACCTGGGCCTTTTTGGATACGATCCGCTGGCCCATCAAATTGGTCGCGGCGTTTTGGAAGCCCTGGGAATCGACTTCGACCTTGGGCCGGACGACGTCGCGATTCGGGGCAATTTCTGCACGGTGGACGCGCACGGCCTGATCACAGACCGACGTGCCGGCCGCATTGCCAGTGACATCGGCGCCCGGCTGTGTGAGAAGCTCGACCAGATCGAAATCCCCGGCGTCGAAGTCTTTGTACGGCATGTGAAAGAGTACAGACTGGTCATTGTCTTTCGAGCGGCCGGCCTCGGCGGCAATGTCGACGACACGGATCCCCAGCAAACGGGTGTGGTTGCGATCCCGCCACACGGACATGACGAGGCCTCAAAGAAAACGGCCGAAATTTGCAGCCAGTTTCTGGAACGGGCCGCGTCGATTCTCAAAGACGATGCACCGGCCAATTTACTGACCATGCGAGGCATCGCAAAAAAACCTCCCATCGCCACGTTCGAGGAAGTCTACGGAACCCGGGCTGCGGCCATTGCCGTGTACCCGATGTATCGGGGCCTCGCGCGACTGGTCAGTATGGATGTGCTGAACGCGGGAGACACGCTTGCTGATCAGATGACCTGTCTCAGCACACATTGGGACAAATACGACTTCTTCTTCGTGCACTACAAGTATACGGACAGCACCGGGGAAGACGGAAACTTTGACGGGAAGGTAGCACGTATTCAGGACCTGGATGCTGCCATCCCTCGCATGACGGAGCTTAACCCGGATGTCTTCATTCTGACCGGTGACCACAGTACACCGGCCAAAATGAAATCTCACAGTGCCCATCCGGTGCCAACGTTGCTTGTCGCTGAGAACTGCCGGTTTGATGGATCCCGGTCGTTTGGTGAATCGGTTTGCCGTGCAGGCGAACTGGGACAGTTTGAATCGAAGTACCTGATGCTGCAGGCGCTTGCCCATGCCGGTCGACTCGATAAATATGGCGCCTAAAGTCCACGGCGATTGTCTGTCGCGAAGCGGGCCGCACCACGTAGGTGCCTCCCGCTGTCACGTGCCATTGCAGACCAGGAAATCATTGCTGGAGCGCGTTCCGAAATGATCAAGGGCATTGGCACGGACATCGTAGAGATTGAGCGCATCCGAGGGATGTTGCAACGACATGGTGACTCGTTTTTGCAGCGCTGCTTCACTCCGGCGGAGATTGAGTTTGCCGGAAAATACAAGGACCCCGCAGTGCGTTACGCGGGACGATGGGCCGCCAAAGAAGCGGTTGTCAAAGTCCTGGGGACGGGATTCGTGAAGGGCATTACGTTTCACGACGTGGAAGTGTTGCCGCTGCATACGGGTCAACCGGAAATCAGGTTGACCGGCGAGGCGGCTGAGAGAGCGGCAGAGCAGCAGATTGACTCGGTACTGATCAGTATTTCTCACGCTCAACTCTACGCAACGGCCACCGCCATTGGCACGTCGTGCAATTGATGCGGGTGTTCGTCAACGTCCGTCCTGCCGGAAACAATCTCCGCGTGCTGCCGGCGAAATCGTGTCAACAACCCGCCGAGGGACGGCACTCGAACAGCGTCGAGGTGTCCCGCACGAAAAACCGAGGCCGTCAACGCGTCTCATTGAGCTGCGTGAAATCCGCCTGCACGAGTTCGGACCTGACCTGCTCCACATCCGCGAGCAAGCGATCGACAAGTTCCTGCGCATCGTCAGTCCGGCCGGCATCCGCCCGCAACTCAAGTGACTGAGCAATCTCGACAGAATTTTCGGCTCCGAAGAAACCAAGCGGCGATTTGAAGGAATGGGCGGCACGAGCAACCGTCTTCCAGTCGTCATCGCTGAGCGCCTGACGCAATTCCAGAGACATGTCGACGGAAGACTGAAGGAAGACATCGGCGAGATCCCGAACAAGCGCCGCATCGTTCCCGGCGTTCTCCATCATGCTTCGCGGATTGACAAGGGGTGGCGACATGCGGCAGTCCTTCGACACGGGAGACGATTCAGCAGCTGTGTCTTTCAGTTTTTGAATCCACTCCCAATGAGCGGTTGCACCTCCTGGATACCTCGGTGCCTTCGTAGTGAACAATGCTTGCATCGGCACTTCGCTGTCGTCTGACAGGATGGATTCGAACATGCCTGGCCGCCTGCGTGTTACCCCCCAGTAGGAATCTGCAGATTGATCGGTGCCGACGAGTCCCTGCAAGATCTTTGTACGGGATTACCTCCGTCCGAATACATCGACTGTATCCAAAACGGCGGTTGATGACGGAACTTCCGCTTTGAATCTGCAACAAATGATTCTCGGCGAATACGCGTTTCTGTAGCAGCATGAACACGACATACGTTTGGGAAACCGGGCGGTCCCCGGACTGCCTCATCCCGACTTTTTGCGGATGGACCAGTGTCACCCTGCCATTTGAGACTCGTTAGTCTCACCGATTGACATTTAAGCCACAGGAATATCGCCGTGACCGAGATCCTCCTGATCGATGATTCAGAATTTGACCGGCAATTCGCTCAGAAGCTGCTCAATTCGGAAGCAAACTGGAACGTATCTGCCTGCCAGAATGGCGAAGAAGCCCTGGAACGACTTCAACACCATGCGTATGACCTTGTCGTCACGGACCTGCGCATGCCTGGCATGGACGGACTGCAGGTGATCAAGGCGGTTCATGACCGGTTTCCGGGGCTTCCCGTGATCATGATCACGTCCCATGGCAGCGAGGACATCGCGTTGCAGGCTCTCCAGCAGGGGGCAGCCAGCTATATTCCCAAGCGATCGCTGAACGCCCAACTGCTGGAATCGGCTCGGACGGTCCTGTCCGCCTCGAGCCGAGAACGCAACTGCGCTGAAGCGGCAGGATTCATCGAGTCACAGACAACCGTCTTCCGACTTCCGAATGATCGATCCGTGGTATCGGGTGTCGTGGCCTGGTTGCTGCAACAGGCGACGGAGCGCGGGATCGTCAAGTCAACGGATGCAGTCCGCCTGGGTGTCGCGCTCGAAGAGGCACTCATGAACGCGATCATACACGGCAATCTGGAAGTGAGTTCCGACCTGCGCCAGCAGGGTGGTGACAGCCTCTACAATGAGTTCATCGAATTGCATGCGGTTCAGGAACCCTTCTGTGATCGTCATGTCGTCGTCTCGGCGGAGTTTGATTCAGAGAGCGCCAGGTTCAGGATCCAGGACGAAGGACCAGGGTTTGATCTCAGCTCGATCCCGGATCCCACCGACCCCGAGAATCTCCTCCGACCGTCGGGCCGCGGGCTGTTGCTGATGCAGGCCTTCGTCGATGCCGTTCAGTTCAACGCTGAGGGCAACTGCGTGACCCTCATCTGTCAGAAGTCTGCGCAGGATGCGGTTCCGGTACTGGACAGTCGCCCTTCGGTTCACAGTTGAACACAGCGGAAAAACCCCACAAATGGTGACTGAACGGAGTTTCAGAGCGGAGGATGGGTGCTCATCGATTACAACGTTTCGATGAGTGTGACGACTTGATAGACTGCCCCGACGTTCCGACACCGCTCACCCCGGAATGGTGAGAACGGTGTGACCAATCACCTGCAACGTCGATCCTCGTCATGGCTGCTCTCCTGAATCACCTGCGTCGACTGCGGTGCGCTGCACTGATATGCCTTCCTGTGTTTTCAACATATGGTGACGATCGCATTTCGTATGATCGGCATGTTGCACCTCTGCTGGCAAAACACTGTACACACTGTCACGGTTCTGAGGAGCAGGAGTCCGGTCTCCGGCTTGATTCATCGGTGCACGCGTTACGCGGTGGCAACTCCGGCGAGCCTGCCGTAGTGCCGGGGCACGCCGCACGCAGCGATCTGATCGTTCGTATCGCTTCCGCTGACGCTGCAGTACGTATGCCGCCTGACGAGGATCGACTGAGTTCGGCGGCAATCGACCTTCTGAAGGCGTGGATCAACCAGGCCGACCTGTGGACAGACGCGGCCGACGAACTGGCCGAAGCGAGATTGCAACACTGGTCGTTTCAGCCACTGGTCCGGCCCTCGGTACCCGACGCCGGGCCGCCACATCCCGTGGACGCCTTCATCGCACAGCGTCTGCAGGAGGCCGATTTGAACATGTCGGAACGGGCCTCCCGGCGAACACGAATCCGTCGACTGTTCCTGGTGATGCACGGGCTTCCGCCGACTCCCGATCGTGTGCAGGAGTTTCTTGGCGACCAGCGACCCGATGCATGGGAATGTCTGGTGGATGAAGTGATCGCCGGACCGCACTACGGCGAGCGCTGGTCTACGTATTGGCTCGACCTGATTCGGTTTGCAGAAACCGACGGATTTGAAACCAACCGGGAGCGGCCCCACGCCTGGCCGTATCGTGACTGGGTGATCCACGCATTCAATGCCGACAAGCCGTACAATCAGTTTGTGATGGAGCAGCTGGCCGGAGATGCTCTCGGCGAAGACGCGGCCACTGGATTTCTGGTCGCGGGCCCCCATGACATTGTCAAAGGACGGGACAAACAGCTGGGCCTGCTGCAGCGACAGGACGAACTGGACGGAATCATCAATGCCACGGGAGCCACATTTCTTGGTTTGACGGTGGGCTGCGCACGCTGCCACAACCACAAATTCGATCCCATTCTCCAGAAGGACTATTACTCGCTGCAGGCCGTATTCGCAGGAGTCACCTACGCGAACAGACCGCTGTCCCCGTCACCGCCTGCGATCAGACAGATTCAGGATCTGGAAAACCAAATCGAACAGCTGCGTGTTGATCTGCAGGCTTACGGACTCCGCCCGCAACGCATTCCAGTGAAACCTCCCATCAGCGCGCGTCTGAACAACGAAACATTTCCTGCCGTGTCGACAAAGTTTGTCCGGTTTGTGATCAATCGCACCAGCGGTGCTGAGCCGTGTCTGGATGAACTGGAAGTCTTCGCGGGTGATTCCAACGTTGGATTGGCATCGGCAGGAGCAACGGCTCAATCGTCGGGCGATTTTGTTCATCCCCTCCACAAACTTCAGCACATCAATGACGGAAAATACGGGAACCCTCGCAGCTGGATTGCCTCGAACGCAACCGGCGCCTGGGTGCAGATTCAGCTGCCGGATTTCGAAGTCGTCGATCGTATTGTCTGGTCGCGAGATCGATTGGGAATATTCTCGGATCGCCTTGCAGCTGAGTATGCGATTCAGCTGTCGCCCGACGGCCGGAGCTGGCAGACCGTGGCTTCATCCGCGGAACGGCGGCCGAACTCTTCTGACAAAGAGTCAATCGACATCGACATCGACACGACCTCACTGGACACCGAAACAGCGAAAGCTGTCCAGCAGAAAATGGAATCCCTCAAGTTGCTCCTGGCACGCCGTGGTCGTCTCACTCAGGAAGGGACTGTCTGGGGCGGACGATTCCAGCAGCCTGGCCCCACTCATCGCCTGTATCGAGGTGACCCTCAGGCAGTCCGGGAGCAGGTTTCAGCCGGGGCTGTCGAGGCGCTCAGCCGCCTGAGCCTGCCAGCAGACGCACTTGAGCAGTCGAGACGCCTGGCATTGGCAGAATGGATCGCTGATCCGCAGAACCCGCTCACAGCACGTGTCATGGTGAATCGGATCTGGCAGCATCATTTTGGCAATGGCATTGTCAGCACAGCCAGCGATTTTGGCCGCAACGGTGTTCCACCAACACACCCGCGGCTGCTGGACTGGCTGGCTGCTGAATTCATTGACAACGGCTGGTCAGTGAAACACCTCCAAAAATTGATCCTGACTTCACACACGTGGCAGCAGGACAGTAAGCCCCGCACTCAGGGGATGGCAACCGATGCAGGTTCGCGATTGCTTTGGCGTTTTCCGCATCGACGTCTGGACGCCGGAGGAATCCGCGACAGTGTGCTGGCCGTCTCCGGTCGGCTGAATGATCGACCAGGAGGACCGGGCTTCAGTGCCTTCGAAGTCGCGATGGAAAATGTCAGACACTATTTTCCTAAGACTTCGTACGGGCAGGAAGACTGGCGCAGAATGATCTATATGACAAAGGTGAGGCAGGAACGTGACGCCGTTTTCGGCACGTTCGACTGTCCTGACTTCAGTTCGCTCGTTGCCAAACGCAGCCGTTCAACAACGCCTCTGCAGGCGATGGGGCTGTTGAACAGCCACTTCATGATGGAACAGGCGCAGTTTGTCGCCGATCGCCTGACGGAAACATCTGACAATGTCAACGTGCGGATCAGGACGGCCTGGGAACTGTGTTTCAGTCGGCCTCCGGCAGCGGCCGAGCTTGCTGTCGCACGGCAGGCGGTGGCCCGGTCGGGCTGGCGTGAATTCGCACGAGCCATGCTGAACGCCAACGAATTCGTCTTTATCCCGTAACCGTCCGGAACTCATTAGAGTTGTGTTGGTCTCACGAAATATCTTTTCGAAACTCGTTAGAACTCATGCATCCTCAACAACTGCTTGCTGACTATTCACGTGGTCCCGACGCGCTGCAACAGGCGCTCCTGGGATTTGCCGACGATCAGGCTGACACAATTCCAATTGCCAACTCGTGGTCGGTGCGGCAGGTCGTTTGCCATC
>JBDOMX010001205.1:0-7431 GCA_039831615.1 Planctomycetaceae bacterium | reverse complement strand
AATTGTTCACGGCGCGGACGCTTGGACGTATGCGGAATTCAATGAACGCGCCAATCGTTTCGCGGATGGCTTGCGGCAACTGGGCGTGGGGAAATCCGAGCACGTCGCCTTGCTGATGCACAACAGCCCGCAGATGCTGGAGGCGATGTTTGCCTGTTTCAAGTTGGGCTGCGGTGCGGTGCCCATCAACTTCCGGCTGCATCCCAACGAGTTTTCGTTCATCATCGATCACTCGCAAGCTCCGATCCTCGTGACTTCCAGCTCGTTCCAGGCGGCTCTCAAGGATGTGCGTCAGCAGATGCCGCGGGTCGACCACATGATCACGACCGGCGAATCCGACGAGGACTTCCTGGACTACGAGACAGTGCTGGGCAGCGGTTCAGCCGATTTTTGCGACCGGGGGGTTTTGCCGGATGACGTGGCGTGGCTGTTCTACACGTCGGGTACCACGGGGCGTCCCAAGGGCGCCATGCTGACGCACCGCAACCTGATGGGCATGACGATGAACTGCTTTGCGGACATGTGCCTGGCCTGCGGTCCGACCGATGTGACACTGCACGCCGCTCCCCTGTCGCACGGCAGCGGCCTGTACGCGATCCCCAATACGGCCAAGGCCGCGGCGCATGTGATTCCCAGCGAGCCATCGTTTGATCCGCAGCAGGTTCTGGAATTGATCGAATCCCACCGTGTGACGAACATCTTCGTGGCCCCCACAATGCTCAAACGTCTGATCGACGCTCCCGAGATCAATCGGTACGACCTGGGTTCACTGCAAGCGGTTGTGTATGGCGGAGGTCCAATGCTGGTTGAGGATCTCGAGCAGGCCATCGCCGCGCTGGGCCCTTGCCTGGTTCAACTCTACGGCCAGGGCGAATCGCCGATGACGATCACGTACCTGCCGCACCAGGATCACGTACTGGACGGCACCGCCGATCAGAAGCGGCGACTGGCGTCCGCCGGCATCGCCCGGACCAACGTCGAAATCGCCGTCGTGGACGCCCAGGACCGTGCCCTGCCCGTCGGAGAAATGGGCGAAGTCGTCACACGTTCGGACTTGGTGATGAAGGGATATTGGCGCGATGCGCAAGCCACCACCCAGTCACTGCGAAACGGCTGGCTGCACACGGGTGATATCGGCTATCTCGACGAACGCGGATATCTGTTTTTGATGGACCGTTCGAACGACATGCTCATCAGCGGCGGCGAAAACGTGTATCCTCGTGAAATTGAGGAGGTCCTGGTGCGGCACCCGGCGGTTCGCGAAGTCGCCGTGATCGGAATCCCCGACGACGAATGGGGCGAAGCGGTCAAGGCCGTCGTGTCGACGGTCGAGGGGGCTGCGGTTACGGAGCGGGAATTGATCGACTTCTGCAAAGACCATATCGCCAGCTACAAGAAACCCCGCTCCGTCGACTTCGTGGCCGAGTTGCCGCGCAACAATTACGGCAAGATCGTCAAACGGGAACTGCGCGAAAAGTACTGGCAAGGACGAGAGCGGCGCGTGAATTGAAGCGAGCTGCCGGAGGCGATGTACCGTGTTCCGGCGACAGGCGTGATTGATTTCTCCATTTGTTACCCTCTTCGTTTGTTACTCTTTTCGGCTGTGCGTTCATGACCAGAAAACGACAACTCGGACGCCAGGTGGCGGTTGTGGGAGCGGGAATGTCGGCGTTCGACATGTTCCCCGAAAGAGACTCGAAGGACCTGTTCATCGAGGCCTTTCAGAACATGCGGGACTCGGTCGATCAAGGCCTCGATCCCGCGGACATCGAAGCACTGTACTTCGGGAACTTCACGAACGACTTCTTCGTACGCCAGTCCCACTGGGGAGCGATCTTGTCGGATGCGCTGGGCCTGGTTCCCAAGCCGGTCACGCGGACCGAAGGCGCCTGTGCCTCCAGCGGCCTGGCCTTCCGCGAAGCCGTCTTCGCCATCGCATCGGGGTTCTACGACATTGTGTTGACTGGTGGTCTGGAGGAGATGTCGAAGCGGCCGACCGCCGAGGTGGCCGAGGGGCTGGCGCTGGCTGCGATCCCCTACGAACGCAACGTGGGTTTCACGTTTCCCGGAGTGTTTGGTGTGATCGCCAACGCGTACTTCGAAAAGCACGGAGCTGCGCGCGAGCACCTGATGGACGTGACCATCAAGAGTCATCACAACGCCGCGTTGAATCCCGCCGCACAGCTCAATCAGTCGATTCAACAGATCATGGATTCCAAGGCGGACCGCGCCGAAAGCCGAGGCCAGCCCCGCCCGTCGTGGTCCAGTGAGAAGGACTTTTTGTTCGACGACAAAGCCAACCCGGTCGTGGCCAGTCCGATCCATCTGTTTGACTGCTGTCCGATCAGCGACGGCGCCAGCTGCCTGCTGCTGGTGGCCGAAGAACTGGCGCACAATTTCAGCGACACGCCGCTGCACGTGGCCGGAATCGGCCAGGGCAGCGGCCGCGGCCTGCAAGCCGCCGAAGATCTCACCAGCTTCGAAGCCACGCGGGCCGCGGCACGCGAAGCTTATGACATGGCGGGACTCGAACCGCGGGATATTCAGTTCGCAGAAGTGCACGACTGTTTTTCCATCGCCGAGATCCTGCACATCGAGGACCTGGGTTTTTTCGAACCCGGCACAGGCTACCGTGCGGTCAGCGACGGTCTGACTCGGCTTGATGGACCGAAACCGATCAACACCTCGGGAGGCCTCAAATGCAAGGGCCACCCGGTGGGCGCGACGGGAGCGGCGCAGTTGGTCGAAGTCTGGAAACAGCTGCGGAACGAAGCCGGACAGCGGCAACTGCCGAACGAAACTCTGCGGATCGGAGCGGCGCACAACCTGGGCGGTACGGGTGGCACCTGCACGTTCACGATCCTGGAAAGGAGATGACCGCGTGCACACGCGACCGTTCAACGACCATTCGTTCGCCAGCTTCCTCCGGGAAAAACAACTGATGGGCTCCCGCTGCGGCGATTGCCAGAGACTGTTTGTGCCACCCCGGGCGATGTGTCCCGAGTGCCACGGGGCGAACTTGAATTGGGAACGCCTGCCAGAGACCGGAAAACTCGTGGCCTACACGCACATGGCACTCGTCGCGCCGGATCTCGCCGAACAAGGTTATGGTCGGGACAATCCATGTTGCGTGGGCGTCGTCGAACTTCAGGCCCGAGTGCGGATCGTGGCCCGGCTGGAGGCCACAGACCGGGTGGACACGGTGCCGATCCCGGTGGGCCTGCCGGTGCGCGTCCTGTTCCCCGAAGAAGAACCCTCCACCCACACGCATCCGGTCCTGGTCTGTGTCCCCGATACCGCGTCCGACGCACAGCGGGATTGACCCGGGCAAGCTGTCGGACCCAACCCGAGAGTGACTCAAACCACGCGAAAAACCATGACCGCCGGCGCGACGGACCGTGCCTGCGAGACACGCCACAGGACATCACTTACAAGCACAGTCAACGGAACAGGGACCGAGACCATGGAATTTGAGGAACTGCGCAAACGGCTGCTGCCGCTGGATACGGCCTGTGTTTGTGATGGCAACAAGGCACTCCGTGCGGACAATCCGGAAGTCAAAGCGTTCCGCGTGCCCGACGCGGGCATTCGCCCCATTCGCAGTGGCCTGAAGTTGGTTGGCCGGGCCCGCGCCATCCGCTGCCACAACGACTTTCTGACCGTGATCCAAGGACTCCGCGACGCCGTGGCGGGTGAAGTGCTCGTCATCGATGCTCAAGGCAGCGAACGCGCGGTTTGCGGCGGGCTGTTTCCAACCGAGGCTCTGCGCAAAGGACTGGCCGGGATTGTTGTGGACGGCCCCTGCCGCGACACACGCACAATCCGCTCGCTCGAGTGCCCCTACTACGCCCGGTCGTTTGTTCCGTATGCGGGAACGACGACACACATCGGGCAGACCCAGGTTCCTGTCACCTGTGGTGGAGTCCAGGTCCATCCGGGAGACATCGTGTTCGGTGACGACGACGGACTTGTCATCGCCACCAGCGATGAATTTGCCGCGGCACTGCCGATCGCCGAGACCATCCAACGCACCGAGGAGATCATGCTCGCCAAAATGGCAACGGGCACGAGCCTGATGGAGATGTTGAATTTCGAAACGCATTGCGCAGCGCTGCAAGCAGGCGAAACCAGCCGACTGCAGTTCACCGTCTCGCCGATCTGAGCGGCGCAGCGGATCACTCGCGGCGCGAAACGCCTCAGGAAGTCGGCCGTGCAATAATGGCGTTTTGACGTAGGGTCAAAAAACTCCGCCGACAGAAACGCACTTTGACAATCAGGTGTTAGCAGCGGAAATCGACCACCTGACCTTACCCCGATTTTAGTACCAATCTAAGTGAGAGAATCGGGGTTCATGGGGCCAGTGTTCTTCTGGAGTGACGCCGTCGGCCGATCGGAAGAAGAACACCGTGCAGCAAATGTGGGTGTCCCCTTTGTTCCGAGTTTGCAGTCAAATCCCGTTTGCAGCACCCAAACTCGCTTTAGCCCGCCTCAGGTCGAATCTCCACGGGGAAGATGTCGCGAGTTCGTTGGCTGGAACCGAGTTTGCTGAAGTCGTGAGTGTGAATGCCGGCGGCGTCAACATTGTGAATGCTGCCGGCGATGGGTTCAAACGCCGCGCGAAAATGGGCGGCGGACTTGATCGAGATGTACTTCATCTTTGCGCAGTCGATGCCGAGCGTGCGGGAGAAAGCCATGTCGAAAGGCTGCTCGCGAGCGGTGACGACAACGACGTTCACGCCGCCAATCTTCAGCCACGCCGACTTACCCATCGAACCGGTCAAGCCACCGAACATTGGGCCGTCATACGCAAACGCTCCGTCGGTAATCGCGAGAACTTCAGCTTCGGCTTCGACCGGCTGACCTTGAACCGGCGACGATTTGCCGCCTAAAGAGACAGTGATACGTTGGCCGACGCCCCGTTGATGTGCCTGCACCGCGACTTCATTGTCGACCAGATAGAGGATCAGAGCGTCTTCGAGCCCAAGATCGAGGAACGTTTGCAAGACCTCGGTCGAATCACCAGGCGAGCCGCCGCCTGTGTTGTCGGAGTGGTCAGCCAGGATGATCGGGTACCTTCCTTCAGTCTCGCCGCGCTGCAAGGCGTCGCGGACCGACAGCGGTGGCGAATACCAGCGCTCGCGATGTTCCCAAATCCACCCGCCGAGTTCATCTGCGGTCCGCTGCGCCAGCTCCACATCTCCGTCGGCGGCGACCATCACGGAGCTGCCGACTTCCGGCACGTCGGCCCACGGAAAACCAGTCGCGATCGTGACGCAGACGATGCCCGGACGAGCTTCGATGTCGTGAACTCGCCGCAGCACTTCATCCATCGGCGGGTGCGCGGTGACTTGGCAAGGCGTGCTCCAGAACAGCGGCATCTGGTGAATCGCCAATCGCGGTTGGATCTCGCCACGGACTGTGCGGGAAATGATCTCGGCCGCCTCAACGCCTCGCTCCGCCATGTCGATGTGGGGAAAGGTGTCGAAGCCAACGAGCGCGTCAGCCGCGGCGACGCGAGCGCGCGTGTGATTCCCGTGCAGGTCTTGCGTGACGACGATCGGACGCTCAGGACCGAGATACTCACGCATGGCTTCGATCACATGGCCATCGCCATCGTCAATGCCTTCGACGACCATCGCGCCGTGAAGATCCAACAGCGCGCCATCGACCGGTCCATCCGCGTCCTCAGCCGCCTTCAACCGATCCAACATCTCTTCCAGCATCGCGTCGTAGTCGGCACGCTGAATCAAACCACCCGGAAATGCAGAAGCTCGCAGAAGCGGAACAAGTTCGAAGTCGTGCTTGTCCGCGCCTTCAATGAACCCGCCCGTGCAAACATTGGTGCCGCGAAAGCGTTCGAGAATATCCTGCCCCCGAATGATGCCACGATCAAACTCGAAGTCTCGCGTCGTCGTCGCTGTATCGACGCACGTACTCGTTTCATGAATGATCCCGCCGGTTGCGATTCGCATGATGCTCTGGCTCCAGTTCTCTAGAAAGTGAAGAAACAGCTACGGGGCGAAGTCCATCGAGAGATCCTCTTTGGAACTAGACGGGTCGCGTCGTTTGTCTGCCGACGACTGTATACCAGCCAAGAGCCAGCATGCCCCAGGCATACGCAGCAAGGATCGTCAGGTCGATCCAGTGCAGACCGTCGCTCATTGGGAAACAAGAATTCCGTTTACAAGAATGCCGAGGAAGCCATTCAACGACGGAAGAATCCGGCGCACCTTAAGTCGTGTAGAATCCCATACCTTGAGTTCGGCGGAGTTTTTTGACCTTACCGCTTAAGTCAAAGATTCCAAAATTAAGTTGGTCGACTCGATGATGCGCTGATCACGTGGACGCAGATCCGGTTCGAAAGCTTTGCCCGTCAAGTGCTGCAAACCAACGATATAGCGAACGGCAATTTCATTACTTTGCTCTGTTGAAAACTGCATGTCTGTGTTCTTGACCATGCCACGGGCAAATTCTTTTGAAAAGGAAGCCGGTTTGCCATCGCGTTCCATCACCGAGCCATCATCGGTCAGTTTCCAAAAGCGGGACGAATCCATCGTGTAAAGTTCATCCGCCGCAACGATTTGGTTAGCGACGTTGATGCCATGCTCGGTTTTGGTGTCGACCAACACCATGCCTTTTTCACGCAGATATTGTGACACGATACCGAAGGCCATGATCGATGCGTTACGAATGCGCTGGTACTGGCCTAGAGTGCAAACTCCATTCTCGATTAAATAGGACGGATCGATGGTTCGGTCAACTTTGTCCTTGGTTGAAGGAGTGTCCATGAGATAGGGGAGTTTGCCATTCGGGCTGAGTGAATTGACGTCAATTTCATGCCCGGCATATTCAAATTCGGAGTGTCCCTCCTCTTTGGCTTTCAGCCAATGTTGATACAAAGAAGTGGATGTCGAACTTTCGGCCATGTACATGCGCTGTACATTTTCAACCATGAGCAGATTGAGATTCTCTGCGGGAATGACCGTTGAAGATGGGAGCAACCCCTCAACCTCGAATTGTGATGAGCCCAGGGTATCTTCCACAAGATTGAGCATGTGGTCATGATTCTGGGCTAGAACTTGATCCTTGAAAGGAATGGCGCCTCGGTTGACATCGTGCGTAGAAATACGGTTCCCACGAAACATCAAACGCACAGGAACCCCGTCCCTTGTTTTTAGACTGTCGCTGAAAACGGAATCAGATACTTTCCCTTCCAGTGTTGTGGCGCCCGTAAGCTTGGGGATTTCATTGTCAGCAATGATCTGCTTGATCGTCCTGCCTTCATTCACACGCGGCCCATAATCGCTGACAAGTTCTTTGATTTCAGTGTCGGTCAGCATGTGATTCTCCCAAGGGATCGCAGAATGTCGCTGGCAAGTCTCTCAAAGCGATTTGGCTGTCGAGCGAATTAGGAATATAGAAGTGACGCAC
>JBDOMX010000943.1:0-7435 GCA_039831615.1 Planctomycetaceae bacterium | reverse complement strand
GGCGTGGATCTCTCTCGCAACGCGCGCCAACCCAACAGCTTCCTCACCCGAGTCGTTCTCCCCTGCAATCAGTGTCCCCTCGAGAGAGATTCTTCTTCCCTTCGTCTGGTAGTAGTCCTTGGCCGCTGCCACGACGTCGGCGGTTTTGGTAACGGCGGCACCACAGGTTTGGCCCCAGATCATCATCCGTGCCACAGTGATCGGCATCTCGTGGCCGATGAAGTGCTGCGGGCGATAGATCATCGCATACTTGCTTTTGTTGCCGGTGATCATACCGATGATGTCCCCGTAGGAGGCGAGCGAATCGATGGCGAAACCGGCGGGAGCATCGATCACAGCATACAACCCACCGCGCAGGTTCCGCTCCACTTCCGTGAGGTCCGGGCGGACGGCACTGACTGCCTCCACAACGCCTTCCTGGTTCAGGATGCCACCTTTGTCAGTCGAGCAGAGCACGTCAGGTATTTCCCGGAGGTCGGGGGAAGGGAAATGCATGCCCCGCACGTCGGGCACCAATCCTGTGGCATTGGACAGGGCCGCCATTTCAATCGCGTGTTTGGTGCCGTCGAGGAAGGAGCCAAACATCTGGGCGTTGTAGTCGTCGCCTGTGAAGCCATACTGCTCAGCCACATCGTCCGGATTGTACTTGCGAAACGACGGCAGGAACCGTGTTCCCTTGCCGGCAGCGACCACGCGAAACCCCAGCGCGCTTGCCCAGTCCCACAACTCGCAGGCCAGAGCCGGTTCATCACCATAGGCCATGCTGTACATCACACCGGCTGCATCTGCCTTTTGCTTCAACAAATGTCCTACCACGATGTCTGCTTCAACGGTCACCATGACGACATGTTTTTTTGCCTCGATCGCTTGAAAGGCGTGAGTGGTTCCGGCATCGACGTGGCCAGTCGCCTCAACCACCACGTCAATTTCACTTTCAATCAACTGATTCGCATCCGCAGTGATCGCAGGACAATCGCTGCGAATCGCATCGTTGACCGCAGATGTCGTGTTGGTCTCACGAACGCGTTCACGCTGAATTCCTCCCAGCATGAAGGCATTGCGGGCGCGTTCCATGTCCAGCTCTGCCAGCACCGAGACTCTCATCCCCTGCATTCGACACGTCTGTGCCACGATCTGTGTTCCGAACGTACCGGCACCGATCACACCCACCCGAATGGGACGTCCCTGGGACTCACGCATGCGTAGCTGTTCGTACAACATCATCTGCTCCTCGGTATCAGTGAGCCGGTCGTAACTCTCGTGTCGGCCGCATTCACCTGGCAACTTCACTCATCGGACTTCATCCCACAGGTTTCGAGAGCCGGACGCAGACTGCAGGCCACCGAATGTCAGGGGTTCGTGGTGACTGTCACTGCGATGCCTCTGCTGTTTCACTGTATATGTCCTTGTCAACGATCTCACTCCAGCGATCGAGTATCTTGCGCCACATCG
The DNA here is from genome assembly GCA_039831615.1 of Planctomycetaceae bacterium. Taxonomy (GTDB): domain Bacteria; phylum Planctomycetota; class Planctomycetia; order Planctomycetales; family Planctomycetaceae; genus S139-18. The sequence goes on along the minus strand of JBDOMX010000943.1, from coordinate 5,983 downwards.
GACCAGGTCGCCCGTCGCCAATCGACACGCCGTTGATGCGGACGACTGGTCCAAGACAGTAGGGAGTCGTCGGTACCCACGCCTCGTCGGCGTTCACGATGTCGTATGTCTGGATGTCCTGCTCGACGAAGGGAATTCCCATCTCGGAGCAGATTTCGGAGAGCACGGTCAGGCTGATCCCCCAGAGGATGTTATTGCGGCGAGGCGATACTACCTCACCGTCACGAAATATCACAAAATTTGAACCTCCGGTTTCGGTCACGTTTCCTTCGATGTCCAGATACAGAGCCATGGCGCTCCTGTCGACCTCGTGTGCTTCCTGTTCTCCGATCCACATGTGCAGACGGTTGCGATTTTTGATTTTGGAGGAAATGCATTGTGGTGGCCAATGCCGAGGTGCGGGCGTCACACAATGAACGCCATGGAGAAACGCGTTTCGCCACAGGTGGAACTGCAGCGGAAATGTGTGCTGAACATAGCTCGGCGTCAGTTGATCCGGCATGCCGGAGGCTCCGGCATACACGGTGTTTTCCCCGGCAGTCATGTAATACACGAGGCCCAGTTCCATCCCGGGTGCCAGGCGTGCATTCTCCGACAGGAGTTTTTCCGAGATGGCAACGCTCTCCTCGAAATCAACCGGCGGATCGATCCTTGCGTATTTGCAGGACCGATAGAATCGTCGTACATGATCCTCCATTCGATACGGCTTTTGGTGGAAAGTTCGCAGGAAGTCGGTGACGGCTGCTCCCAGAACAATCCCTAAATCGTAGATTGGAAGAACACATTTCGAGGCAGGGACAAACTGTCCCTTTAAGTAGGCGATTGGCTCCTGCATGCTCCACTTTCCTGCGAATTCAGGCGGGCGTGAAATCTGTTACGGTGAGACGAGGCAGTGTGGACTTCAATTTGTTGACCGCCGCCGGATCGAGCTTCACGTCCGTGATCAACAGCGAGCGCAGATGGGTCAGCCTCATCAAATGTTGCAGTCCGGCGGTCGTGATCTGCGTGCCGTAAAGATTGATGGTTCGCAGTCGGGTCAGTCCGGCGATGTGCGCCAGACCGGCGTCGGTGATGGTGCATTTTGCGAGATAGAGTTCTTCCAGGCCAGAGAACTGCCGAATGAACGGCATTCCTTTGTCAGTAACCGCCGTGGCTGCCAAATGGAGCTCCCGCAGCATCGGCATCTGTGCCAAATGTCGCATCTCATTGTCACCAAAGGCTGAACCGGCAACATCGATGGTCACGATGTTTCCGGATCTGTCCCGCCGCGTCAGATTCATCGCCGTCAGCGCTGCTCCCAACGTTCTGTGTTGATCCTCCACGAACAGGCGGACCACTCCGCCGAGTGACACGGTTGTCCCGTTGAATGCCAGCCGCTTCAACCGTGTGAGATCTTTAAGGTGAATCAGTCCGGAATCTGTCACCCGGGTGCCGGTGAGATTCAGCGTCTCAAGAGTTGTCAGACCGCACAGGTGCTGCAGTCCCGCGTTTGTCACAGCGGCTCCGTTGAGGTGCAGGTGCTTTAGGTTGTGGCATTCGGCCAGATGAGCCAGGGAATCGTCGTTCAGGGCTGAATCATGAGCAACAAGTGTCTCCAGCTGCGTGAGGTCGCCTCGCCCGGTTAACTGGTCAACGGTGGCTCCTGTTGGCAACGTGAGGATCAAATCCTGTACCGGACGCTCAGCTGCTGCAGCTGCTCTCGTGTGGTTTCTTCTGAGATAATCGCCGTCAGGCGGAGTCGCGGACTTCGGAGCCCGAACCTGCGGAGCGCCTGTTAATTCCGTAATCGGGGCACCCGTTGACAGAATCGGCACCGGCCGCCCCAGATGATTGACGATGGTGTGTTCCGGATTGACACCGACCGCGTAATAAATTGTCGCCAGTAAATCCTGATAACTGACTGGTCTGTCCAGCGGCCTTTCACCTTTGTCGGTTGTCGAACCGATCACCTGTCCCATTGTCAGGCCGCCACCGTAGACCAATGCGCAGCCGGCCGGTCCCCAGTGTTCTCGCCCAGGACAGCCCTTGTGCACATGGATTCGCGGTGTCCGTCCGAATTCGCCGACCACAACCAATACGACATCGTCCTGCAATCCTCGATCTTCGAGGTCTTCGATCAATGCACTGACGGACTGATCGAACTGCGGGCCTCGTTTCTGCATGATGGAGAAAATGTTGCCATGCACAGCGTGGTCATCCCAGCCGATCATCGTTCGATCGTAGTCCCCTCGTCCGTCCGGCGAGAAACGAACGGCCACGACGCCGACCCCGGCCTCCACGAGCCGCCGACTTAACAGACATTGCTGTCCGGCCAAATGACGTCCGTAGCGTTCGTGGACTTGTGGCTGCTCGCGCGACAAATCAAAGGCTCGCGTGGCAACGCCGCCGGACAGCAGTTCCACCGCCTGCTGCTGGAATCCGTTGAAGGCCTGAAACTGTTCGAAGACCTCGATGTCACTTTGTAAAGAGTTCGAACGATCGAGCTGAGTGAGCATCTGACGACGGTCATGAAAGCGAACCGCACTTCCGACCGACTGCAGATTCTGGACAACGAAACCCGGCTTGGCCGGATCTCCGGCCACCTGAAATGCGGCGTGGAGCGGTCCGAGAAATGCGGGGCCACCGCGGTGCAGTCCCTGATTGATTCCAATGTAGCCCGGAAGTGAATCGGGCCGCGCTTTCTTCGCGGCGTTTCCCCCTAATCCCAGAGCCAGGCGAGGATCCGTTGACTGTCCGATCTTCAGTCCAAGCGAATCCGCCTGGCTGCGCATCTGACTGATGACGGAAGCGACGTCCGGGTATCGGGATCTGCTGCCGACCGTTTCGTTGTATCGGCCAGTGAGGACATTGTGTGACCCATCCACGTGACCGGACGATGGCTGGTGCAGCGAGCGAATAATGCTGGTTCGATCGGCAAGTGCTGCCAGCCGCGGCAGGACTTCGCAGTAGGACACATCCGGGACGGCCGTGGAAATCGCCTCCAGCTCACCTCGATACTCACTGGGCGCGTACGGTTTCGGATCAAAGGTCTCAAAGTGACTCGCTCCGCCGTCCTGCCACAGAAGGATGAGAGATCTTCGTTTCGCTGTCGATGAGCTTGCGGCCGAAAGATCACTGATGAGTCCGGGCAGCAGGCCGATGGAACCGGCCGCAGTCAGCGCAGATCCCAGAACCGCCCGGCGGCTGAGGTTTCGTCCAAGGAAGACCTGATTCAATGTGTTCATGGAATGCACAAGTGTTGGAGCAGAGTCAATCCGGCGCAACGTTATCATCCCTGCCAGTCTGCCAAATACAAGATACCCTTCTTTGACTTTCCGCACTATGACGAGTTCATTTGATATTCCTCGAAGGGGCGTTCGCAGGGATTGCCTCGGGAAATCAGCAGCCGGCGTTCGTCGGGTTCGATGATGATGGCGAAGACGGTTTCCCAGAATCCGTGGACCGGGTCATCGCTGGCATGACGACAGATTGAACCTGGATAGTTGTCGTGATCGCTCAGAATCATCTTGATCTGCGCAAGATCGGCCTCGCGGTCATGCCCGTCCAGCAGTTCGTCAACGCGGATCTTGCGGCTGTACGACTGTGCCAGTTCGGGAAAGTCGTCGTTGATGGGTGTGAAGTCGGTGTGCACGCAGTGGTTTGTGTGAGTGACAACTGACGAATCTGCCGGCCGGAGCACCCGGATGTTGTCCAGAGTGACCTCAAGGTTGGCTGGTCCCTGTGGAGTGGACAACATGATGTTGACGGGAATCGCGCGGTGGGCTCGTTGGAGTGACTGAATCGCCTCGTCGAGTGAATTTGCTTCGAACAATTCCCGCAGAATGAAATAGTGAGGCACACCGATCTCACGACCGGGGGCAGGCAGTGTATTGATGCATGCTCCGATGCCGGTCTCGCTCACTCCCATATAGGAAATCAGCCCCGCCTGTGTACACGACGTGTACGATGGTTTCCCGTCGGGATGTCGGGTGAGCACCACCGTGAATTCGTCAAGGACGGGATCGTTATCCCATGTCTGCGCAACGACAGGTCCCCTGCGAATTCCCGGTTCGGCCGCAAATGACACCGAGGTGCAGCCGCCGGATTTGTCCGACTGAAGTTGGTTTCTAACCTGGAGCAGCATGAGCTCGTCGAGTCCGACGCCCGCGGCTTCCGCGGTTCCCTGCAGTTCTTCAATCAGGTCCGGACGATACTTCTTTGCAAAGTTGCGACTTTCTCGTGCAATGTCGCAGACTCGCTGCCGGGAGATCTGCACCGTTTTGGCGACTCGATCCATCGCGATGTCACAGAAGGCCCGGATTTGTTCGCCTGTGGCTTCGCCGACCTGTCGTCCGAGTTCCTGCGGTGCGCCGCTGACAGTGAATTCCGGATAACGAGTTGGTTTTGTCATGATGCCTTGGCCTAAGGACCGTTCGAGCAACAACCGTCCTGTTGTGGCAGCTGATCATCACGGCGGAGCGTGATGGCTCCATTGAATTCGCGACAGTGATTACTCGAGCAATCCTACAGCGTATTACGCTGACTCGTGGCCGCGGCGGAAGTGGAAGAGCCCGTCATCCATTGCCCCGCGAGCCAAAACCCGCCACGTCTTTTCGAAAACTGTTCTAACGCATTCTATGCTTCCGCGATCACACAAGTCATCTGCTGCACGGCAACAGAATTCGCGACATCCGGGCTCGGTCGTGATACACGCGCTCAGTCGCCGCGACAGCACGCGTTCCGTATGGGCCCTCGGCAGTGTTCGGGTTGCGGTCGAACAAAGGAAAATACGCACCGCAGATGTCGACCCGCAGCTGATGCCCTTCGCCAATCTGTGCAGCAACCGGTCCCAGATCAATCGTCACCTCATAAACTCTCCCAGGTTCCAGTGGCGTTGGATGTAATTCAGAATCTCGAAAACTGCCTCGCAGAATTCCCACCACGAGATTCTGTGCAAAGCCATTGGGATGTACGTCGATCAGCTTGACCACCCAATCTGCATCGGGTGTATCAGCTGAGACAAAGAGTTTCGCCTTCGCAGTGCCGGCAAACGTGATCGGCTCCGTGACTGGTGTGGATGTGTAGACGAGTACATCTTTGCGATCTTCGATTGGCCGCTGATCAACGGGAGCCCACGTCGCTGCCATCACCGAACGCGTTTCTGTCACCGGACATGCGGGCGTCGGATCGTCCGGATCCGCTCGAAAGCTGTCTGCGACTTCGTCTTCTGTTGGGGGCAATTGATTGAGTGTGCCATCGCCATTTCCGGTATTCGCATCTCCCTGGGAATGGTGATAAAACGGAATTGACGAAAAGCCATCTGGCGGCCAGGTGGCGGCGTCGTGCCAGACATTGTCACCCATCGAGAAGTACCTCACGGGGACATCCACATCTTCCGTCTTTGTGCCCTGATCTTTCAGGAACTGGTTGAACCACTTGAGGTTCTCGCCGGCGGCATCAATCACCGCGTTTTTGCCAAAATCGACTTCTCCAACCTTCGCTCGACCAATCGTGCCGTGATCCCACGGGCCGAGGATGAGTTGTTGGCGACGACGTGTTTTGGGATCGCGTGCCTGCTGATGCATCCTCACAAAATTCCCGACCGATTCCCGCGAGAAAAAATCGTAGTAGCCGACGACGTGCTGCATCGGCAACTCAAGATCGACGATTTCATCGGTGAGTTCAATCCGTTTCCAGTAACCGTCAAGACGTGGGTGGGTCAGCATGCCGTTGAGCCACGGAATCGGCCAGCCAACTTCCTGATCAACTTCGCTCATCGGCAGATGCAGCAACGTTCGACGCCAGTCGGTCGTCACGACGGCACCATCGGGTTTCTCTGAATTACCCGCGGCCCAGCCGGCGATCAATGAAATCCTGACCGCGCCACCAAGATAGAGATTGCGATAAAAGCTGCTCCAGGTCGCTGTGGGTGCGATCGTTACCAGTCCCGGCGGATCCTCCACGGCCGCCGGCCGTTGTGTCGCACCCGCATACGCACTTCCCC
>JBDOMX010000841.1:0-1788 GCA_039831615.1 Planctomycetaceae bacterium | reverse complement strand
GGTTCTCAAGGGACCGGCTCGATTGAGGATCCTCAGGGGTTTGCCTGGTCCGCTTCCGATGCATCCGGTGTCACCACGCAGGTGCAAGTGACCCGAGAAGGAGCAGGCGTCCCCGTCTATACCGACACGGCCGACAGTGGTCAGGTGGCCTTGAATGCCTTTGGTCCCGGTACCTACACCATCACCGTGACCGCCACCGACCTCGACCAGGATCGCACAGACGACCAACTCACAACAACCGCCTCACGACAGGTCGTGGTGCAGGCAATCCCCAAATCAGTGATCAATGCCGAGATCTATCTGTTTGGCGTGAACCAGCACCTGATCGCGCAGGCAAGCACGAGTAATGCCCCCCTGGCGGCGTTGGGCGCAGGTGTCCCTGCAGACGACCGGTTGGAGACCACAATTCCTCTGGTGAATTCGCTTGTTCATCCCGTTCAAATCATTGCGGCTGATGTGGAAGGCGATGGCTATGAGGAATTGCTGTTGCTGTCTCCCGGACACGATGGTTTTGTCGGTGGGCGAGTGCGGCGGGACATCGGGCGTGTGGATGTCGTTTCGTTTCTCACGCGGCAACATCCGATTCCTGCCGATGTCACTCCTTTGAGTAATCTGTCGCTCAGCGGGAGCGGCAACTATCTGACCGATGACAACAACTCCGGGACCCAGTCGTTTGAAAGCGTGCACACCCTATCGGCCGGCCAGGACGAGATGTGGTTCCATTTTGCCACTTTGGGCGATGGTTTACCCGGTGACAGCATCGTGGTTGATACCAACTTCACGATTGGCAGTGATCTTCCCGCAACCTTGACGAATGAACTCTCGTTAGCCCTGTATACGGCGGACGGCAGGTTGATCGATTCGGGTTTCTCCGTTGCGGACTTGAGTCATGCGAATGCGGATTCCTATTACCTTCGGGTGTACAACGCCAGCGGTGCGCCACCGGAAACGGAGGTCCGTTTCAGCCTGTCTTTCCTGACGCCATCCAGAGGTCAAACCCGGTCGAGTGATGCGGTCATCGATCGTGATCACTTAATGGCCGGTGAGGGTGATGACATCGTTTTGGGAGGGAGAGACCTTGATCGGCTGGAGGGCGGGCAAGGCGCCGATGCGCTGGTCGGAACACACCAGGAGACGATCGACTTTGATTCTTCTGCCGACAGACGGATTTCCCTGCGTGACGCCAATGAGAACCAGGGCGATGGTAAGCCGGTGTCTGTCAAACCGCTGAGCATTGCAGCACATGTGCCGGACCGCGGTTTGCGTCTTGCCATCGCCGACACTCTGGGGCTACCCACGGAAGGAATTGCAGATCAGCGCGATGTCATCACAACATTGAAGACAAGCGATCTTGCCCGTCTTGTCACCCTGGATGCACAAGATCGAGGCATCACCACACTGGGTGGACTGCAGTGGGCAACGAATCTGCGTCACCTGAACCTGAGCGGAAATCCAATCGAAGACCTCGAGCCCTTACGTCCTTTAGTGCTGCCCGGGGATCACGAGTTACCCAAGGCGCCCGTGGGCACCAGGCAACTGCGGACCTTGATCCTGGACGGGGCTCCGAATTCGCTGTTGGCGTCGCAAAGCTTTGCCGAACTGTCACAGCTCCGTTACCTGTCGATGAATGCCTCGTCCGCGGGCTCCGACAGTCGTCCGATTCCCGTGCTGCCGGCTTCCCTGGCTTATTTGTCGCTCGAAAACCAGGGAATTGATGATCTTGCCGGGATTTCGCGTCTTGTCCATCTGCGGAGTCTGAACCTCGCAGGAAATCAAATTCGGTCGACC
>JBDOMX010000557.1:6000-7445 GCA_039831615.1 Planctomycetaceae bacterium | reverse complement strand
ATTGTGATGGACCGTGACCGAGCCGGGGTGAGTGTGGGCGTGATGTGAAACGGGATCTCCAGGACAGCGGCCATCAACCACACGGCGACGACCGCAAACGCCGACCAGCGTCGCCACGTCTTGACGTAGTGCGAGGCGAACCAGGCGATCGTGACGACAAGTGCTACGGCGTAGTACCAGTAGGGAATTGCGGTGGACGAGATCGTGATGGCGATGACACCGATCAGGAAGGCCAACGCGGTGATGCGTCTGGCGATGGGCTTCGACTGCCTGGATGCCAAGGCAGCAACGACAATCAGCGCGACGCCGGTGAAGAATGCCTGACCGCTGAGGACGTGGAAGACGAGCCAGTTCATTCGTGCGGTTCCTGTCTGCCGTCCCTCAGCGTCACATCTCATCCGTCGTCAAAAACACCTCATGCACATTGACCTTGCTCGGTCCGCGGAACATTTCTTTGGGGGCGCGGTTGGCGTGGGCTTCGGCGAAGGCTTCGCTGCGGGTCCAGTTGGCGAAGTCGTCGAGGGATCGCCACCAGGTTTTGACTTCGTAGCAGCCTTCTGCATCCGGGTCATCAACGAACCCACCCGCTTCATGGTCGAACTTCATGGGACGGGGACGATGCACTTCGTTGCGGATGAACCCCGGTGACTGATCGACCAGATGCACGCGGTTGCGGAAGCGTTCTTCAAAATCGATTTCGTGACCGCCGGCCACGGGAATGCGATTGGTCACGACGAACATGACGGTTTCCTTTCGAGGTGATGAATTTTGCCAGTGAGTATAGGAACGAGTTTCCTTCGAGACGACTCCTGTTTTTCCGCGTGAAATGAATCAGACTACCATCCGCGTCTCTTTCGGGTGATAATCGGCTGTCCGAGATCGAGTTCCGCCAGGCGAACGAAGCATGCTACGCATTCTGGGTTCCAAGAAGACGCTCTGCAACGGAGTGACCCGTCGCGATCTGTTACAGATCGGCAGCCTCGGCGCTTTGGGAGTTGGTCTGGACGAGACGTTCCGACAGCAGTCCACCGAGGCCGATTCGCAGCGCGATCAGCACCAAGCCAAAGCCTGCATTCTGCTGTTTCTGTTCGGGTCACCGCCTCAACATGAAACCTTCGATCCAAAACCGGAAGCGCCTCGGGAGGTTCAAGGAGAACTTGGGGCGATTCCGACAAGCGTGCCCGGCGTGCAGATTGGCGAAGGGTTACCGAAAACTGCGCAAGTGGCCGATCGGCTGACCATCGTGCGTTCGATGACGCACCCGTTCCCCTTGCACGGCGTCGCCTACGCCTTGACCGGCATGCCGACTTACACGCCCGCCATCGAAGCGCGGCCGCGTGATCCGCAGCATTGGCCCTTCATGGGTTCGGTGGTCGAGTATCTCGATGCCCAACGTTCAGGACAAGCGAACCGCTCGATGCCCAGGAACATCGGCCTGCCCTGGC
>JBDOMX010000557.1:0-5990 GCA_039831615.1 Planctomycetaceae bacterium | reverse complement strand
CCGGCAAGGGACTGCAAGTCGCACCGAAATTGACCGACAAACAGACAGATGAGATTCGCGATCCGTTCCTCAGCACCTCGCTCTCGGGAAAGCTGCAACTCTCGTCCGCCTGCCAACTCCCCGAAGACGTCCCGTCCGGTCGGCTCGATGCGCGCCGGTTGCTGCTGCAGCAATTCGACCAGGCACGGCCAATGCTCGACGAGATTGCATCCGTCCGCACGTTTTCCGCGAATCAGCAAAGGGCGTTTTCACTGGTAACCTCCAACCGTGTGCGCTTGGCGCTTGACCTCGAACGAGAGTCACACAAACTCCGCGACGCATACGGTCGGAATCTGTTTGGTCAGGCCTGCTTGGCGGCGAGACGACTGGTGGAAGCCGGGGCGAAGTTTGTTTCCATCTTCTGGGATCCTTACGGCCCCTTCGGCGGTTCGGTCTGGGACACTCACGCAAACCATTTCCCGAGGCTGAAGAAGTATCTGCTGCCGGTTTTCGATCAGAGCTATTCAACACTCATTCAGGATCTCGAGCAACGCGGGTTGCTCGACTCAACCCTTGTGCTGTGCACCAGCGAGCATGGCAGAACGCCCAAGATTGATTCCAAACCGATCGGTGCGGCTCGTCATCATTGGTCGCGCGCCTACAGTTCCGTCTTCGCAGGAGGTGGGATGGCGAAGGGCAAAGTCGTCGGTCGAACCGACGCCACCGCCGGTGACGTGGTCGAGACACCGATCTCCCCGAAGGACATGCAGGCGACTGCGTATTCTCTGCTCGGTTTCAAGCCGACAACCTACATGTCCGATCGCGCCTCTCGGCCGCACTTCATTGCCGGAGATGGACACGTCCGCAGTGAATTGCTGGGTTGATGCGCTTCGCAATCCGACATGCCACAATCACTCTGCGACGGGCTGGGGACTGGACTGGAAGTAATCGTTCGACTTGGCCAGTGGATCATCCGTGCCCCACTGGATCAGTTTGTCCTGCTTCTTCAGACGCGGCACGTGTTTTGAACAATGGATGTACGCCTCATCGACCGAGATGACCACCCAACATTCCACGGCAATGTCCAGGGGGAGTGGTTCGTTATCAGGATGCGTTGCCAATGCCGCTGGCAATTCTCCTGGCCCGTGGATGCTTGCGGACCCGTTGACGTGCAGCCCGACTGTGGAGTCGAAGAAATCGACGAACACCAGCCCGACGTGTGGATTCTCTGTGATGTTGCCCAAGCTGGCGTAAACGCCGTTGCCTCGAAATTCCGGATACGCCAGCGTTTTGTTATCCAGAACAAGCACCAGACCACGTGTTCCAAAGCGGGGCGAGCAATCGCAGTTCCCGTTTGCATCGGCTGTGGCGAGAAACATCATTTCCTGCCGACGGATGAGTTCGACCATCCTGTCGGAGAGTCGGTCACGCATTTGCCGTTCGTGAAACACTTGCGCCCGGTCTTGACTCTGGAACTTATCCTGAATCTGACACTCGCCGACCGTTCCGTAATCTATGACTCGACAATCCCTCCTGTTTCAACGCCCCACTCTTTATGAGCGGACCTACGACCATCAGACAGTGTATTATCGAGGAATCGCCCCCTGATGCCAGACGGATTTGGTGGATCGAGTCAACTCTTGGAACGGGCGGTTCGCGAATGGTACGATCTCACCAACACATCAGTCGATCAGCCACACCGAATCTTGCGGATAAGGTACGACCCATGAACGCCAGAACGCTCAAAGACAAACTGATCAAAGGTGAAACAGTTTACGGGACGCTGTTTCAGCATGCGGTGACGCCGTCGATGGTCGACTTTCTGCCGCCGAATGCGCTCGATTTCGTCATCGTGACCGCCGAACATAACGCACTCGGTCTGGCCGATTTTCTGCCCGTTCGCTACACGCTGGCCTCGAAAGGAATTGCCTGCCTGGCACGAACCCACAGCCGTGACCCGGCTGATGTGGCCAAGGTTTGCGATTCGTTCGACGGCGTGGTGGTCCCCTACGTCGAGGATGTTGAGCACGCCAAACGCCTGGCTGCGGCGGCCGTGTATCGACCGTTGAAGGGTGAGGTACTCGAACGTGTGATCGAGAAGAGCCAGTGGCCGAACAAGAAGACTGAGGACTTCGTCGAGCGGCGAAACGCGGACACGGTTTTCATTCCGATGATCGAGTCGGTGCCGGCCGTGGAGAACATCGATGCAATCTGTTCAATTCCCGGCGTCCATGCAGTCTTCGTGGGTCCGGGCGACCTCACGACCAACATGGGAATCCCCAAGGAGTACGATCATCCCGACTTGATCGCCACGTTGAATCGCGTGATCGATGTCGCCGACCGGCATCATGTCGCGGCCGGTTGCTGGTTCGGTGAACGACGTCAAGCGGTGCGCACCATTCGTCAGGGCGCACGACTGGTTGTGTATTCAAACGATGGTTCCATGCTGCGCGACGCGATGGGTTCTGCGTTTACTGAGTTGCGCAAGGGATGAAGTCCCAGTCCACGGAACTCACTCACTCGCTCGCGCGTCGTGCTCGTATCCGATCAAGGCTGCTACGGAGCACCGGGGAGTTGGTTTTGCAGTTGCTCTTGTTGGGCCGGGGTGAGCGATCCGCTGCCTGAGTTGGTGGCTGGTGGCAAGGGTGGGGCCATGAAGGGGTTGGTGACGTCAGAGTTGCCCACACCGTGACCAGTGGGGCCCACACCGTGACCGGTGGGGAAGGTCGGTAGGGGCGAGTTACCCACTCCGCTGGTTCGAATCACCGGGGCGGCGTCCGCACGGACCTGGTTCTGAAATCGATTGTTGAAGTTCGAGGTTGCAGGTGGCGGAGGGACATCCTCGATGCGATTGCCGGGGGTTGTGTGTCCGGCAAGGAACGTCTTGTCGTCGCGTTCACGTCGGACGTCGTCGAGAATGGCCTGCGCCTCTTCCAGTTTGGGCTTCTTCAGCACGGCCTGGTAGAGTTCTTTCTGAGCGTCTGCAAGACGGCCTTGTTCGTAGAGAATGTAGCCGATGTTGTAATGCGATTCGGCGTCGCCAATCGTCTTGGCGAAGTGTGGCCGGGCTTCATCGATCCGCCCTGACCGAGCCAACGCCACGGCGAGATCGTAACGGGGTTTTGTTTCATTCGGTGCAGCAAGCATGGCCTTGCGCAGTGCATTGATGGCTTCGTCCCAACGTTCCTGTGAGGCGTAGAACTGGCCGATGGAGTCAAGCACGTGCGGATCGTTGGGCTTCATTTTCAACGCTTTGAGGAAGCCCTGTTCCGCCTCGGTATGTCGTTCTGCTAACTGGGCCAGACGTGCCAGGCCGATGATGGCACTGACGGAATCTGGATCGACACCGAGTACCAGTTCATAGGAACTGCGTGCGCCGACAAGATCGCCGGATTCTTCCCGCCATTTAGCGTGGGCCAAGTGCGTTTCGCCGGGGTTCTTGAGGTTCTTTCTTGCGTCTCGCAGTGCGGAATCTGATTCGCTTCCGGTCTTGCGCGAGGCAAACGGATTGCCGGGCAAACGGCTGCGCGCACAACCGGGCAACAGCAAGGTGAGACCAATGGCGGCAAACAGGGCACAGCGAGAGAGCGTGTGAACCTGCACGTCAGACCTCCGTGTCGTCAGCGAAGCGAATTATCAGTGGAAATATGAGTTGCGATTTGAAAATCGCGGGCGAAATGATGTTGGCAGGAGAGACTCGCGAAAACCGCCTGCCCTCTTTCAGACCTGACAGAAGAAACGTTCCGTCGCTTCAGCCATCAAGTCCGCAGAAAGCAGAGTCTCCTGAGATCGAAATCGGCAGATCGACTGGATAATCTCCAGTAGATCTCGCGGGTCGCTTGATCTGGGGGGTTTACCCTGATCGTAGAAGTTCAAATAAAGGTAATGTACGGCGGCTGGGGTGTACGGGATATTTCGTTGCTCGCAGCAGAGCTGGAAGATTTCCGTGAACAGGTCGCGTGTCGGTGGGCCGATGTTGATCTTGTGCCGAATCCGCCGCAGGAAGGCTTCATCGACGAGTTCCCGCGGATCGAGATTGGTCGAAAAGATGATCAATTGCTCGAAGGGCACCGAGAATTTCTTGCCGGTCGCCAGCGTCATGTAGTCGATTCGTTCTTCGAGCGGCAGAATCCACCGGTTGAGAAGATCTCGCGGGCTGACGATCTGTCGGCCGAAGTCATCGATGAGAAACACGCCACCGTTGGCTTTGATGTGCAGCGGCCCGGTGTAGAAGTTGCTGGTGCGGTTGAATCGCAGATCGAGCATGTCGAGTGTGAGTTCACCACCGGTGATGACGACCGGTCGCTTGATGCGTCGCCAGCGGAGATCGGTGTCGGTCTGTCGTCGACTGCGGTTGGGATCAGTGATGGCGGAGTCGAAGCCGTGGCGCTCCAACAGTTCCGTTTCATCGGTGGTTTCGTGAATCGTGGGGTCGAAGAGAGTAATGATGCTCCCTTCGGTGTGAACGGCATAGGGAATGTAGATGTCGCCGCCGAAGTTGTTGAGAAACCGACCCAGGCCTTTGGCGATCATCGTCTTGCCATTACCGGGTGGGCCATAGATGAAGATCGACTTCCCGCTGCAAACCGCCGGCCCGAGTTCTTCGAGCAGGCTGGGGCGAATGATGAGGTCGTGAAAGGCCTCTTGTAACGCCTCGGCACTGCATTCAGAACCCGCGACCGCCTGCAGGTGACACTGTTTGACGTAAGCTTCCAACGGCACCGGCGCGGGGCCGACATACCGACATTGCTCGAACGCTTCGCGTGCCCGATGTCGACCGAGGTCGGTGAGGTTGAATCGATAAGACGCCGGGCCGATCAGTTCGCCAGAGACGACTTCGATGCACTTCTCGTCTTTGAGGAATCGCAGTCCTTCGTCAACCAGTAGAAACGGTATCCGTGCCTGTCGGGCGATGTGGATACCGAGTTGATTCCCCTGCAAATACAACTGCTTGAGGATCAGGTCGCAGATTTGTGCCAGGCTCAATCCGCTGTCAGCGAGCGACATGGGGCTGGCAGGTGCCAACTTGGGAGGAGTTGGCTTTAGACGAGGGACGTGAGTTCGTGGCGAAGTCGACATGCCACCGCCAGAGGCCGTAGAGTCGTTTGCGACCGGTTGTTCAGCACCGCCTTTCGGCGGTGTACTTTGTGGCGGCAATTGCGGGACGGCGGGGATGTTCTCACCCGCGAACAGGTCATCGAAAAGGTCGCCCGCACCGACGGGTTTCGGGGTCGTCGCTGGATACCCTCCCGTCGGCGATTCGAGAACGGGGAACGATGAATCGGGCGTATTGCTGTCGATCATGCGGTGTGTTCTATCTCACGACCACTGTTCTACAGAGAATTTCCGACGAGACGGATTCGTCAGCGTGCAGATGATTCGTCGGAAACAGCCGGCTTACGCCGACCGCTCGCCTGGGAGATCAATCATCAGATCATAAACAGACCATTCGTCTTGACGTTAGCCGCCAGGTCCGCTTGGCAGCGGCACGTAATTGATCCGGTGCGTAAGGTCACGGCGGGAGTGTCGTTGCTGTCGACGACATGCTCGGCAACCGCCTCGCGAACCGCCACGAGTCGCATTTGGTTGATCTCTGAGTTCCCCGCATTCTAGACATGCACTGCACGTTGATGTGCCGGCGCGTTTTCCAGAATCCACGTCAACTGCGAACGGCCCGCGTGATTCAATGCGGTCGTCTCGTCGTTGAAATGATATTCGTACAAAGTTGTTTCGGCTTCCCAGCCTTTCCGGTTTTGAGCCGCCATGACTTCATTCACGTACGCTCGATCCTGGCAAATGTACGGGAGAGGCCAGTAATGGGCGGCGTGGTATCGATGTGTAAATTGCTGTTTCTTCCCGGTGGGGCGCGGGTAGGGAGGCCACATTTTGCCGTACTTCAGTTTCTGTCGGGCACCAACCGGTTCCCCAGCTTCGATGGCGTACCATTCGGGGCTCCAGCGTTTGACGGGGTAGCATTCGGTGCATTGCTCGTCGAGACATTGCCCGTTGGG
>JBDOMX010001060.1:0-1790 GCA_039831615.1 Planctomycetaceae bacterium | reverse complement strand
CTGGGAAATTGAAAGTTTGAAGGTTCAATCTCCATTGTCACGGGCTGCCTTTTTCGTGCCAATATCAAGTCTGAAAATGTGCAAAACCGGAACTAAGCCGTAGAGCGGAAGCAAATTAGCCGGCAACCACAAGCCGATTGCACCGTGGGACTGTTGGCGGCACCTTGCAGCGGTTCCACTGGCTTTGAAGCACACTGGCGGCCGATGACAGAATGAACCAGAATGTTCGCGAAGGTTCGCATCCGTAGACGGAAACAAGATGACAGAAATGGAACGAAGTCCAATGGACGGCCAGACGGTCCTCTTCGAAGCAGAAGACGAAGATCAGGCGGGTGATTTTTTCATTGAGGTGGCAACTCCGGTGCCGTCGCGACTTGTGATCGTTTCACACAAAATCTATGCGGTCTACTCGTCGGACTGTCGGTTCAACTTCGTCGAAATCGCGCGGCAGGCGTCGGCACAATTTGGCGATGCGTTTTACGAATATGTCAGCGACGAATCGGACTTTAGCTTCTGGCGTGAGGGCCAGGTGCTGTTGCATCCGCATGGGCCGGTCGGGCGCGGAGGTCGAAAGCAGATTTCAGCGACGCAGAAGGAGTTGTTTGTTGATTCGCAACAGGCGTATGGCGACGGGTTTTGGGAACACCTGCGTGAATTCATCAAACGACCGAATTGGACGGACTCGGGCTATATCATTTCCAACACCTGAAGCCCGCTCGCTACGCAGAAAACAGTCGTCGGCCGTCAATCATCCTGACCGACCGCACCACCGTACTTTTCGAAGACCGTCTTGACGTACACTGCCAAGCTTCTGACCAGCGCGGGATCGGCGGCGGAAAGCGGTGTCGAAGCGTCAAGTTCTCCGTGGCGAGCGGCCAGTACGAATGCCCGTGGGGTTAAAAAATATTCATCCGTGCCTTAATTCAGACAGCGCAGAGGATTTACGTCACGATCAATTCTTCCGATTCGGACGCTTGATTTCGCAGCAACCGGCCGGGATGCTGGACTGAACATCGCACTTCAGGACTTGGTGATCCATTTACATCATTCTGCAACCCTGGCAGCTTCTAGAGCGCTCTGCAGTTAGGGGTAGCGGTACCCGGACACCATCACCCGGACACCATCACCCGGCTTCCCTCAGCACCTTCTCAGCCAGCATGAGTCGAACGTGATCCATCCCGGGAAACTCCGGCCGTGACGATCAACATGCCGGCACAGAGGACCACCAGAGCCACCATGAAGACGTGTGACGCTTCCGGTTGTCGGTGGTTGACTTGCTGGCCGGGATGAAGGCGGTGCGTGCGGATTGGACGCTGGTGTTGCTGGGCCGGAAAGGGCGCTGCGGTGCATCCATTTACGTGGACGACGGCACGCTGTCGGGTGTCCGTCTTTGGGGCGAATGAGCGGGTATCGCGATACCTGCAAGGCACTCAAATCGGTGTTTTCTGAACAATCACCGAAGAGAAAACTCAATGTTTTCCGGTGTTTTGGGAGCCTTTGACGTCTTAAGAGTCAGTTGCTCTACCAATTGAGCTATAGGAGCTGAGTAGTGTTTTAACTGCTCAAGTGGACATCTCGACTCCCCCGTATTAGGCTACCACAACCGACGGGGAGAAACTCGATGTCGTCAAACAGAGTCAAACCGGGGAAACCATATCCACATTTCCCGTTAAGTCCACACCCCTGCGGCCAGTGGTGTAAGAAAATCAAAGGGAAGCTCTGGTACTTCGGAATCTGGGAAGACTCGGACGCTGCCTTGCATCGATATCTCCGAGAAGTCGACGACATCC
>JBDOMX010000425.1:5483-7450 GCA_039831615.1 Planctomycetaceae bacterium | reverse complement strand
ACGAAAGCCACCACGAGCAACTCACAAGGCTTTGTTGTTCAGATTCCAGAGGCGCTCATGTCTGACAGCCAGGGTCGCATGTCACCTGTAAGTTACCCACTGTTTCGTCGCTAGAGCCGGAAAAATCAGATTCTCTTTCTAAACTCGCCCGATGGATGCCGCGAATGATGTTCGAAACGAAGACGGCTTTCAATCAGGCTTTGCAATCTGCTAATCTCGTGACGGATGGACCGTCTGCGAATCCTCAGTGACGGATCACTGCACACAGGATCGCCCCTTTTTATTTCATCCGGCATCATCAGCAAACCGGCATTGTTCGTCACGGCGATCGCGGAACTTAATCATTCTGTCGCGAACTGACGTCGCGCTGCCCAGCCAGAAGCAGAAAACCAGTGTCTGCGCGTTACCCAGGATTCACGAACCAACAGTCTTTGATCCAGCGCAAAGATACGGATGCGACGCTTTCATCGGATGCGCAGCTGAAAAACAATACGCGGTACATGTATTTTAAAAAAGTTGCCCAGGGCGGCAAATCACTGATTCGGTCCTGCAAAGATCTGCACCTTGGGCGAGTGATCTGCCACAAGACCCTTCGCCGCGAATTCGCGGATGACCCGGAGGAACAAAAGCTGTTTCTGCGCGAGGCGCGCGTCACAGCGATGTTACAGCATCCGAATACGGCACCCGTTTATGAAGTCGGCTTCGATGCGAAACGTCGCTATTATTTTACGATGAAACTCGTGGCCGGGGTGACGTTGCGCGAAGTACTCGACGGACTGTGCCGGGGCGACTCGGCAACTGAAGAGTCGTGGGACCTCGAGCGTCTCATTGACGTCGTGATTCAGATCGGACAGGTACTCAACTACGCTCATGTGCACGGTGTTGTCCACTGCGATATTAAGCCGGAGAACATTGTGGCTGGCTCGTTTGGGGAAGTGCTGCTGCTGGATTGGGGACTGGCCAAAGTCCAGGACGATGACGACGAGTCGGACAGACTGTCGTCGTCAAACGAACGTGACGAACCGCTCCACTCGAAGCCATCGCATCAGGGCACACCGCAATACATGTCTCCGGAACAAATTGCCGGAGAAGATTTGGATTGTCGCACGGATATTTACAGTCTGGGTGCCATATTGTTTGAGGTACTTACGCTGCAGCAATTGGCATGGGGCGACACACTGGACACCTTACTGCAGAACAAGGTCAAAGCGCCTCCTCCACCTCCGACTGTCGTTGCCCCGAATCGTAACATCCCCTCCGCCCTGGAGTCGCTCTGTCTGCGGTGTGTCCAGCGGGCACCAGATCATCGCATCCAGACCATGCTCGAAATCATTCATGAGCTGCTCTATTGGCTCCGGCTGGAGTCAAGGCATCGACCCGTATAACGCCCGTGTACGATAACGCGGATGCCGTCCTGCAGATAGTGAACGTGCCCTCTCAGCTGTTCAGCACGTGCTTGTTCGGAGGCCGTCGTACATTCTGTGCGCGTATGCCGACAACCTGAACGACGACTCTGATCTGTCGGTGTTCGACGCCATCCCCGAATGATCAATCACCCGCAATTCCGGCGGCAGTTCTATCGAGACTCACGGCAACCAGGTACGATGTGCGTGAACGCCGCGAAGTCCAGCCAACCAGTGCGAGCCGATCAGATGCAACACCGCGATGCTGTCAGAGTCTCGAGCTACGCCGGAGTGGCCTTGCTGATCATTGCGGTTTATTTGATGTTGGAGATCTTTACCTGGCCGTATGGCACAACCCAGTTGCACACCATCATGGAAGTGATTGCCACGCTGCTTGCCGCGGTTGTAGGTGTGACAGCGTTGGTGCGTTATTACGCGCGGCCGCACAACATGATCCTGTTTCTCGGCGTCGGTTTCTGCGGGACGGCGCTGCTGGACGGCTATCATGCGGTCGTCACGAGCACTTTTTTCCGCGAGCTGTTCCCTTCACCGCCGGAGTCACTG
>JBDOMX010000425.1:0-5473 GCA_039831615.1 Planctomycetaceae bacterium | reverse complement strand
CACTGATCCCATGGAGCTGGAATGCGTCTCGCACATTTCTTGCGATTCTGATGTTCCTGAGTTGGCTGGCGTGGCGTCGCGAACAGAAGTTCGCTGAGGCCGGTCGGGTCAGTGACTCCGTCGTATGGATGGGCCTGGTTGTACTGTCACTGATCAGCTTTGCGTTCTTTGGATTCGTTCCGCTAGGCCCCGCATATTTTCCGGAGTTCATTTTCGGCCGCCCTGAAGAATTTGTGGCAGCAGCGTTTTTCGCGGCCGCGATGTTCGGGTACCTGAACAAGCAGGAGTGGCGCGAGAGTCCGCTGGATTATTGGATCGTCATGTCGCTGTTAGTGGGTTTCCTGTGCCAGGCCCTGTTCATGTCCCGTTCCTACGGTCTGTTCGACGGCATGTTCGACATGGCGCACCTGTTGAAGATCGTTAGCTACGCACTCGTCGTAGCAGGGCTGTTGAATGAAATGTATTTCACGTGGAGAAGTGAGCAGCAGTCTGCTGCAGATTTCGAAGCACGTCACCGGGGCCTCGTCGACACGCTTCCGGTGTGCGTGCTGCAAAAAGATCCGAACGGGCAGTTTATCTTCGCAAACCGAGCCTACGGTGAATTCACCGGCCATGTGATTGAGGACATCCTCGGCATGACGGATTTCGATCTCTCACCGCAGGAAGTGGCGGAGAAGTTTCGTGCCGACGACCGCAAAGTCATCGAATCGGGCCAGCAGTTGCGAGAAATCGAGGCCAATACAACCGACGGCAGGAAGCGTTGGGTCGAGGTCATTAAGTCACCGATCTACGATGCCCGCAGGAAGGCCGTCGGGACCCAGGCGATCTTTTGGGATGTCACCGAGCAGCAAATGGCTGTCGAGGCCCTCCAGCAGGCCAAGCTGGCGGCTGAATCGGCAAACCTTGCCAAGAGCGATTTTCTGGCCAACATGAGCCACGAGATCCGTACGCCAATGAACGCCATCATCGGCATAACTGAGTTGCTGTTGGACGCCGATCTCAACTCGACCCATCGCGTTTACCTGACCACGGTTCTTGAGGCAGCCGAATCGCTCCTGGCAATTATCAATGAGATCCTGGATTTTTCCAAAATCGAGGCCGGACATCTGGAACTCGAGGAGTTGGAGTTTGACTTACGAGATGAAGTTGCAGATACCCTGAGGACGTTGAGTACGCGGGCATTCACTAAAGGACTGGAACTCACGTGGCGAGTTGCGTCCGACGTCCCCCCGCGCGTCTGGGGAGACCCCGTCCGCATTCGCCAGGTCGTATTGAACCTTGCCGGCAACGCAATCAAATTCACTGAACGCGGAGAGATTGTCGTTGACGTCTCGTGTCAGTACTTGTCGGATAAGAAGTTGACGTTGCAGGTTGCGGTCAAGGATACCGGCGTTGGAATCCCTATAGATCGGCTTGAGGCCATTTTCTCCGCATTTGCGCAGGCGGACAGCTCGACCACGCGTCAGTTCGGCGGAACAGGTCTGGGATTGACGATCTCATCACGTCTCGTCGAGGCGATGGGTGGTGAAATCCGAGTCGACAGTCAGCCAGGAGAGGGGAGCACATTTCACTTCGCGGTGCAGCTGCGAGTCTCGGACCCCCCCACATCCAGCCGCGAGGAACAGCCTGATCTGGAGGATTATCCTGTCCTGATCGTCGACGACAACGCAACGAACCGCACGATTCTCTGTGAAATGTTACGGAGTTGGGGTATGCGAGTTGACGAATTCGAAGATGGACCACAAGCCATCGATTACCTCAATCGGCTGGCGGGTCAGAAAGAAACACTGCCTCTGGTTCTCAGCGATGTGAACATGCCCGGGATGGATGGATACATGCTGGCCGAACGACTGCGGCAGATCGCAGCGTTGAGTGAGACGGGGATTATCCTCTTGACATCCGGTGGTCGTTTCGGCGACGCGGAGTGCCGCGAACGTCTGAAAATCAGCGCTCAGCTGTTCAAACCAGTGAAGCAGTCGGAGCTGCTGGAGGCAATCCTGACCGCGGTGAAGAAGCCGTCCGCAGCGGCCACGGTGTCACCAAAGCGACTGACTGCCGGCATGCCGCGGTTGCGGTCGCTGCGGGTGCTTCTGGCGGAGGACGGGAAGGCGAACCAGATGCTGGCAGTTGGCTTATTAGAGAAATGGGGGCACAGCGTGACTGTCGCTGAAAATGGACGTGCCGCGCTGCATTGCTGGGAATCCGAACCGTTCGATCTTGTTTTGATGGATCTGCAGATGCCGGAAATGGACGGGTTTGAGGCGACGGACCGGATTCGCCAACGTGAGCGGGAAACCGGGACGCATGTTCCGATTATCGCCATGACGGCTCATGCCATGAAGGGGGACCGCGAACGCTGTCTGGAATCCGGGATGGACGGTTACGTTGCCAAGCCGATTCGTCAGCAGGAACTGCACAATGCGCTGTCGGAATTCTTCAAGGTGGCGGAAACAATCACTGAGGACTCAGTTGGTGCGGGAATCGTGGACTGGGAACTCGCCATGAATACAGTCGCCGGAGATGAAAATCTTTTGCAGGCAGTGATCGAGGCATGTCTGGAAGAAACACCGGATCTGCTGCGACAACTCGATATCGCCATCGAAACAGAGGACGCCGCAGAGGCTGAACGACTCGCCCACACAATCAAGGCGTCGGGACGCACGTTTGGAATTCTGTCGCTGTCCGAACATGCCTTCAGCATCGAGGAATTCGCCCGGTCCGGTGAGTTGGATGCAGCTGCCAGGACGCTGAAATTGCTGAAACATGACGTGGAGAAGATGTCCGAGGAATTGAGAAAACGCCTGCGGGCTGACGCTTAGAGCAGTTTTCGAAATGTCGTGGCGGGTTCTGGCTCGCGGGGGCCAATGGATGACGGGCTCTGGCACTCCCGCCGCGGCCACGAATCAGCGTAATACGCTGTAGTGAGTGTCCCACCGGAAACATTGTGAGCAGATACGACACGTTGGGAAACTCGGGAAGTTGGCCGAAAACTGCACTACTTTCGCGGTTCACGCGTTGAAATTGTTGACGAAAACCAATTCACGCAGGAAGCTTCCGAGAACAAATCGACCGCGTTCATCACCAAGATGCCGTATGGGGTCAGGCACTGGCCTTGATGTGCGGCGGTTTTTCAACACAGAACGATCGGACGTGGAATTCATGCGAAAGATACTCATCCAATTCGACACCGACGAACATCCCAGCTCATTCGATCAGGTCGTGGCCGTGGACTCCGGTGTCGAGCAATTGTTTAGTTACGGCGGAATCAGCGAAGAAAACGTTGAAGGCCTGGTGCACGGGGCCATCTTCACGCGGGGACCTGCCGACCTGAACAACACGGCGATTTTCGTCGGTGGCAGCGATGTGGCAGCGGGGGAACGCGTGGCGCAAAAGGTCCGTAAAACCTGTTTTGGCCCGATGCGTGTTTCTCTGATGATGGATTCCAACGGTTGCAATACGACCGCTGCTGCGGCTGTCGTCGCAGCCAGGACTCACGTGTCGCTGAGTGAAGCAACTGCTCTGGTCCTGGGCGGAACCGGACCAGTCGGTCAGCGTGTCGCTCAGTTGCTGGCGAGGGAAGGTAGCCGCGTCAGAGTTGGTTCACGGTCAAGGCAACGAGCTGCTGACGTTTGTGATGCGATTGCAGCCGGTCAGGAGTCAGCACACACCGAGCCGGTGGCGGCGACTTCCACTGAGGATTGTCTGGCGGCAGCAGCGGGAGTGGACATCATATTTGCTGCGGGTGCTGCCGGGGTCTGTTTTCTTCCCGAAGGGGCCTTGTCTTCCGTCAAAGGTCTCCAGGTCGCCGTGGATCTGAACGCGGTCCCTCCCACAGGCATTGCGGATATCGAGGCGACGGACAAAGCCGTTGAACGCAACGGCGTGCTCCACTACGGAGCGTTGGGTGTGGGCGGGGCAAAGATGAAAGTGCACAAGCAGGCGATCCGGCGGTTGTTTGAAGGAAACGACCGAACCCTGGATACGATTGAAATCTATCACCTGGCGCTGGAAGTAGCGGGTCTGGCCTCCTGAGTAAGCTGTCGCCAGGCTGCAGCACTGGACGGCTGCACCTCTGGCTGGTTCCGGACCGGGACGATCCCTCGAGCGACTTGATTTCGCAGAGGATGGCGGTGGCCGATCCGATGTTTGAAGGTTTCGCTCAGGCTTCGGCCAGCTCAGGGGATTCAAGAGTCCTGTCCAGTTGCTGAACGATGCTCGGTACCAGTTGATCCGCTTCCACGGCGGGAATCTGACAGGTTCCTGCCGCGGCATGGCCACCACCACCGTGCTGCAGACAGAGGGCACCGATGTCGACGGGATTGGTACGGTTCAAAATCGATTTGCCCATTGCCAATACCGCTGTATTGGGCTGCCGACTGCGGAGCAGGTGAATCGAAATATTGCATTCCGGAAAGAGTGCGTACACGAGGAATCGGTTTCCGCTGTAAATCGTTTCCTCGTTCCGATAGTCCACGACCACGACGTTACCGTAGATCCCGGAACATCGTGCGATCTGTTCGAGGAACTGTTCTCGCTGTGAGTTGTAGAGATCGATCCTTTCGCGGACATCAGGCAGAGCCAGGATTTCCTGGATCGAGTGCGTCCGGCAATAATCGACCAGAGCCATCATCAACTGATAATTGGAGATTCGAAATTCCCGGAATCGTCCCAGTCCGCTGCGTGGATCCATGACGAAATTCAGCAAAGCCCAGTCCTTGGGAGCAAGGATTTCGTCGCGCGTGAATCGCGCGGAATCTGCCTTGTCAACCGCTTCAATGATATCGGTTCCGAGACCAGGAAACCGTGCGGCACCGCCGAAGTAGTTGTAGACAACGCGGGCGGCAGAATCAGCGTCCGGATCGAGGATGAAGTTCTGGTGGACGGCATGTCCGTTGCGGATCGACTCACTGCCGTGATGATCGAAGCACAAGTGACAATCCGCCACATACGGGAGATTCGTAATGATGTCGCGTTCCGTGACTTCGATCAGCCCGTCCTGCATATCCTTGGGATGGACGAACATGATGTCGTCCAGCATTTGCAGTTCTCGCAGCAGCGCAGCGCATACCAGACCATCAAAGTCGCTGCGGGTGATCAGTCGATAACGAAATCCTTCGGTAGCCATGGAACAGCCTTCCGTTCGCGGAGCGCGTTTGATGTGAATTGTCCACAGGGACCCTAGCCTTCGTACGGCGCGCAGCAGGACTGGAATTTCCCGGCACGACATTGTTCTGTGGCAGCGTCGCAGGCCGCGACCAATCCAACGGCTGTAGCGACTGTGACGGCAGGCGGCGAATCCTGATCCCGGGCCAACCCCAGGCGATTCTGTCAGCTGTGAGGCGAACCAACGGGTTCACGTTGCTCGGGAGTTGACATCTGAACCTGTTGTTCCACCATCACCGGACGTCAGCGGCATTATCAGCGTTTTTGCTAGTATTGTTGCTGCTTATGACGCACAGAAACGTGCCATCGG
>JBDOMX010000863.1:0-7465 GCA_039831615.1 Planctomycetaceae bacterium | reverse complement strand
CCAGAGGCGCTCATGTCTGACAGCCAGGGTCGCATGTCACCTGTAAGTTACCCACTGTTTCGTCGCTAGAGCCATTTTTGCAAGCGTCAGTCTCACACCATGGGATTTGTGCTCCTATGAACTACCTGATGCCACAGGGCTCGTTGTACCTTCCAGCCAATCATCTTCGTCAAGGGCCGCAGCATCTTCTCATGAATCGGGTCGCGGCCATTGGTGACTCGGGGCAGGAACAGCAAATGTTCCTGAATGTCGGGCGCGAGGTTCAGTAGATTCATGATCTGTGTCATGCGGGGCTGAGTGACGTGGGCGAGGCGGGCGAGTTCTGAATGGTCAGCGATGATGCCATCGTTGATCAAACCATCAAACTTGATCGCCAGTGCCATAAGCCGGGAAACACGGGGAATACGCCCCTGTGGACGTTCCACCCCTCGTTGTTTCGGGCGGCGGCCTTGCCGGCCTCGCCGTATCTCAACCGTCCGCTTCATCTTAATCATGCTGCTGCGTCTCCTAACTTTTCGCCGGCGAGAACCTTGATGGCTGCCGGATGAAACTCAATCGAAATACTGCTGTCAGCTGCGTCGAACTCGATTCGCTCGACGACGAGCGCCAGTGACCGAGCCTGCTCGCGCGGGCTGAGCGTATTCCAGACGCCGTCGAAGTCCTCAAACGCAGCGTTCACATCGTCCTGCGTGAGCCGCTCCGCATCGCCCTGCCGGATCTGATCATCCAGTTCCATGATTCGTTCTTCCGAAGCAGCGATCCGGTCGTGCAGGTCGGCGATCGCGGCAGTTGTCGCCGGCGTGTTGGCACCAGAAATCGCCAGCCGGCGAATCGCTGCGTGGTGTGCGGCCACTTGCCGCGTCAGTTGTTCACGTTCCTTCTTCAATGCGGCTGACGTCGATGTCACGGACTCAACCGCCTGGTTCAGGACTTCCTCCCGCAGGACGGGGCTGGCAGCGAGTTCGCGGAACTGGTCGACCACGGCTTCCTCGATCCCAGCGGCTGGCAGCGAGCCCGTCAGACAACTCTTCCGGCCGTTCTTGATCGCGTGCGTGCAGGTGTAATAGCGGTATCGCTTCGAGCCCTTGCCGCTGAACGTGTGCGTCATGGAACGGTCGCACGCTTGGCAGAACAACAGCCCCTTTAGCAGAGCCCCGTGCCGGTTCCGGACTTCCACTCCTCCCGTCCGGCTGTTGTGCTGCATCTGTTTCTGCACGCGGCGAAAGGTGTCGCTGGCGACGATCGGATCGTGGATGCCGTCGAACAGTTCCAACTTATGCCGGATCTTTCCGATGTAAATCGGGTTGGTCAGCATCGCATGCAGGCTGCCTTTGTCGAGTGGTCCATCACCTTTCGGTTGGCCCTTCTTCGTGGTCCACGCTTTGTTCCGCCAATCCCGCCGTTGGAGTTCTTCCACAACCGGGAGCAGCGATCCGAGCTTGAGATACAGATCGAAGATCTCGCGGACGCGGAGCGCCTCCGCCGGGTTGATGACCAGTTTCGGGCTCGGTCCGGTGCGGTCCACGTCGTAGCCCAACACGGGGATCCCGCCTGCCCACCGTCCCCGACGTCGCTGGGCGGCGATCTTGTCGCGAATACGCTCGCCGATGATCTCGCGTTCGAACTGGGCGAAGGAAAGGAGAATGTTGAGTGTCAGCCGGCCCATCGAGTGGGTTGTATTGAATTGCTGAGTCACCGAGACAAACGAGACATCATGCTTCTCGAACGTCTCCATAATTCGGGCGAAGTCCATCAGGGAACGGCTGAGGCGATCGACCTTGTAGACCACGACGCAATCGATGTGACCCGCTTCGATGTCTGTCAGTAGTTGGCGGATCCCCGGACGGTCGATGTTGCCGCCGGAGAATCCGCCGTCGTCGTACTGATCCGGCAGGCACACCCAGCCTTCGTTCTTCTGGCTGGCAACGAATGCCTCGCCGGCTTCCCGCTGGGCGTGGAGTGAATTGAATTCCTGCTCGAGCCCGTCTTCCGTGGACTTGCGGCAGTAGATGGCACACCGGATCTTCGGCGAAGAATCGTTTGCTCGAATCATTTTTTGTCCGCCAGTTTGAAGAATCGGAATCCATTGCAGTGCGATCCGGTGATGGCCTTCGCGACGGCTGACAGTGTCTTGTACCGCTCGCCCTCGTATTCGAACCCGTCACGGTGCACGCGGACGTACAACGTCCGTCCCTTGTACTTCCGGGTAATCGCGGTCCCCGGAACCGGCAGTCGCGGATCACGCGGAAGCTCGACATTCTTCGAAGTCCGTGGATTCTTCTCGCTGGACTCGCTTCGCGTTCGCGGTGGAGTCGTCCGCACCTCGGCGTCGACGGCGAGTTCTGCGGCTCGGCGGCGAGCCCGTTCGCTCAGGTCGCCTTCCGCCTCGGCCTGAATCCGCCAGGCGATCTTACGGATCAGATACGCCTTGTGGCGCGAACGGGGTTCCTGCCCGAAGATCTCCGCGTACCGTTCACGGAGTTCGTCGGTCGTCATCTCCTGCAGCGCAGCGAGATCCTTTTCAACGTTCATGGCACATACCTCTCTGGCTCAAATCCGTTCACCCTGGGAACGAGACACACTGAGCCTCGTTTCGCCGAAAGCCTCAAGGCATGTGCCGCCGGATTCCGCAGTTTTAGTTGGCTCGCCGGGATCGCTGCGGCGGGCCAGTTTCTTGTACCGGCGGACGCCTTCCACAAGAATGGCGGCAAGGTTGCGGACGCGTTGTGCGGGCGACAGATCGTCGGTCCACGTCGAGGTGTCTGGCATGGCGGCACGGGCACTCAGAAAGACTTGATTGACGATGGCCATATGCCATCGCGACTCTCGATACCTATGCCAACCAAATCTCTGGTGTCCGCAGCTCTGATAACCCGGCAGTCTGGGTTTTTCTAACCCTTCTTCGAAAACCGGAATCTGCCTGAGCGAAGCCAACCACCACTTAACCCGATCGGGTTGTCTCTGCCCGGAAGGAGAGACTTCGGCGCTGGAGCGGGGAAATCCAGTGCGGATTGGCGAACCGGAATTGCCTCTGTGGAGACGAGGGGGAGACCGGAGAGACGACGCCTACCGTCGCAACACGTGGCGAACGCTTGGGATAGAGCGACGTGTCTCTGTCAGAGACACGAGAAAACCCCACGGTCGCGAATTTCGCTACCGTGGGGTTTAAGTGGTGTGAAGCTAACGGTCTTCGAAATGCAAA
This sequence comes from Planctomycetaceae bacterium, assembly GCA_039831615.1. GTDB lineage: Bacteria > Planctomycetota > Planctomycetia > Planctomycetales > Planctomycetaceae > S139-18. The sequence goes on along the minus strand of JBDOMX010000863.1, from coordinate 4,263 downwards.
CAGAGACATTTCGAAAACGATTCATCCTGATCGGTCCGGAGTGTGACGTTCTGGCCCGGAGTAGCGAATCCGACCATCGCCCACCGTCAATGTCGGCTGAGAATGCGGCTCGACACCCGCCAGTAGCGAAGTTTGTGGTTCGGCGGGTTTTTTGACCGTACGAGCACTACCATACAGAGCGCAACCATCAGGGCATGGGCAATCAGCTGATTGATCCGTCCAATCAGATCGGCCAGGCCAATGGGGACATCGAGTGCCGCGAACGGCTGGGTGGCCTGCTGAAGTACTATCGTCGAGCTGTCTGACGGCGACTTCGCCGCATCTCTCGTTGATCACCGGCGGCGCTGGCTGCTGCGCGATGCGTTGAAAACCCAGGTTCAACTGTCAGCAGAGCCACTTATCTGGCGGATCCGGCGCCAAAAAATGTCGGCTGAGATTTGACACCGGAAGGCGCCTCAGCTCAATCACTCATGCAGTTTAACCATCGGCCGACTTTTTTAACCATACGGGCTTCAGGGTGGGATTGAGTTGGCAGAAGAGATGAAAGGTATCGCAGTCTCCTGTGGCAGTTCAGTGAAGTCGTGGTAACTCTACTATCTGCCGGACTGCGATGTCTTTCAGCTTCTGATTCAACTCAATGCGAACCTGGAGCCCCTTCCGTCCAAGCCGGAGCTGAGGTCTCGAAATCCACCCGTTGCACTTCAGATGGAAATCCACCCATGAGCCTGCCAAATATACTGACAACAGAGAAAGCTCGCGCATTTATTGCGCACCCTGGGTCTGTTCAGCTCAGCCTGTTCGTCGAGGTCGAAGAACCCGCAGCCAAGATCATCGCCGAGGCACAATGCGAATGGTTATGTCTTGATGGAATGACGGAATTAACTGCAGACACGGCGAGGGCATTGATCGCTTTCAGAGGTCGAGGTTTGTCACTTAATGCCTTGTCACACATCTCCGATCCCGTGGCGGACGTTTTGAGTTCTTACACGGGTGCGTTGCAGATCAACCGTGTGACTCAGATATCGAACGATGCTGCCATCGCTCTGGCAAAACATCGCGGATCCCTGTCTCTGGACGGATTAACGACTCTGTCCGAGGGAGCATCGCAGGTGCTGGTGCTTCACCCCGATCTGCATTTGTGCGTTACAGCGGAGCATTCCAAAAGTCTGCCGTTCGAAGCGGTGCTGCCCTTCAGAAAAGCGGCCAAAGGCAGCGACTGGTCCTGTGACAGCGGCGAACGTTACCTGCGCTATGTTCGCAAGGGCTGGCCGCCACCCATGCCACGCCGGGCCTATGACATCACGAGCGACGATCCAACACTGTGGACTCTGACATCCGCCGTATTTCAGGCCATGGACGGACGGCAAACCGTGGAGCAGTTGCACGACGGATGGTTCTTTGAAATGAGCGTCGAAGAAATCGAGGGTTGCACTGTCCTGCTGGAAGAACCTCTGACGCTGCCCGAACAGGAAGTCGTCATTGCCAGCGGCACGTGGCCGCTGTTGAGGGTGCCGGACGGAGTGTTGTTGATTGGCACCGCTCCGGGAAGAGACACTCATCTGGAGATCTCTGACGATGACAACTTCGCAGTGCGAGTCGGTCACCATGATCGGTATGCAATTGTGCGGGTACCTCCCGGCTGTTATTCCGTCGGTATTCATCAGCACTTTAACAGCTATTACACGCTTGAACTCAGAAACCTGAATATTGACTGCCACTGGGATCCGGCAATTGATTCCCGGAAGCAACGGTCGGACGCGACGCCGACCTGCCCGGACTACCTGCCGTTGACCCTCCGAGAAGAGTTGCCCGCGCATCCAGCAAGAACTCCACCGCAGCAAGCCCATGTGGGATGCTTACCGGGATTGCGAAATAATCCCGAGCCGCCATTCCCGCTTCGTTTTTCGAACGCCATGCGCCGGTTTCCCCGCGCACCGATCTTTGATAGCGGCAACATCCGGGGTGGCTGGACTGAAACACTGCCGTGACGATCACACGTGCAAAAATATTCACAAACCAGTCGCCGGTGCGGAGAACTTCCATTTGAAAAAATGTGGCACAGAATTATCCGCGACATTCACCAAACGGGTTAAAACATCATACTTCATGAGACGGACTGGCAGGATCACGGAGATGCCGAATCAGGACACAACACGTGGAACTGATTTCAACACGCCACCCCTCTTTACCATTCAGGGATCCTCATAGAAGTGCCCTGGCCCGCGTCCGGTGACCTACTCCCGATCTTTGGCCCACGTTGAGTGAGAGAATCTGGGGTCAATTGTTGCAGCTGCGGTCTGACGGGCTGAGCGCTTGGGACTCATCAGAAGTCTCAGCGAAGCCCGGCAGGGTGCAGCTGGCCGCGAATGCGGCGGGTGTTTGGTAGTCCAATGAGCTGTGGGGACGATAGTGGTTGTAGTCCATTCGCCAACGGTCAATCACCCAGCGAGCCTCCTCCAGACTCGGAAACAACTCCCGATTGAGAAGTTCATCGCGGAGTTTGCCGTTGAATGATTGTACATAACCGTTTTCCCATGGGCTTGCTTTGGCGATAAACAGCGTACCCACATTGGCTCGTTCGAGCCAGCGGACCACGGCTTTCGCCACGAACTCAGGTCCGTTGTCACTGCGAATATGTTCCGGTCTGCCGCGGACCGCAAACAGATACTGCAGAACCCGGACAACGTCCGGGGCAGTCAGTGACCGGGCCACCTCGATCGCCAGACACTCCCGGGTGTACTCGTCGAGCACAACCAGCAGCTTGAGCTGGCGTCCGTCTTCGGTCTGTTCCGACACGAAATCGTAAGACCAGACGTGATTCATCCGCTCGGCACGATAACGAATGCAGCTGTTTTCACTGCCACCGCAGATGCGTCGTCTGCGGTGCTGTTTTCTGGGAACCTGCATGTGCTCCTGTTTCCAAAGCCGATGAACACACATTCTGGGAAAGACCTGCTGCAACGTCTCCCAGAAGCCAGGTGCTCCGTCGCCAATCGCCAGTTCCGGAGCGTGGATCAGCACTCGTTTTTCAGAGTGAGCAGCACTTCTGCAAAAGGGGACGACACCACAGTAATTTCTGTGATCCGGTTGCAATAATCTGGCGTTGTCTCTTCAGATTGCCTAAGAAAAGCAGACAAAGACACTGATTCACGGGTGCTTCTACACCGACCGCACCGTTAAAGGTTGCCCCTGATGAACAGGTCAGCCCCGCATATCTTTGAAAACGAAGGGAAGAACTCAACATGACTCCGCTCATCTGGATCGTCGTTGCAGTTGCGGTGACAGGCGTGTCTCTTATCGTGCTGCTAATCAATATCTACAACCGACTGGTGCAGTTGCGCAACCGCTTCGAAAATTCGTACAGCCAGATAGACGTGCAGCTCAAACGCCGATACGACCTGATTCCCAACTTGGTGGAAACAGCCAGGGGCTACCTGAAACATGAGCGTGAAACACTGGAAGCGGTCATCGCGGCTCGTAAACAGGCAGTTTCAGCTAACAACAAAGCAGCAGAAGCTCCCTCAGATCCTGCTGCAATCCAGGCGGTGATTGGCGCCGAATCGGCACTTGGAGGGACCATTGGCCGTTTATTTGCGTTGATGGAAAACTATCCGGATCTCAAGGGCAACGAAACGATGCTGTCTTTACAGGAAGAACTCTCGTCTACCGAAAATCGAATCGGGTTCGCACGTCAGGCGTACAACGATTCCGTGATGAGCTACAACGCTCAACGCGAATCATTCCCGGATATTCTTCTGGCTGGCGTTTACGGATTTAAGGAAGCAGTCTACTGGATGATTGAGGACTCCACAGAACGAGAGACGCCGCAGGTTGATTTCTGAAACCGGGACTGATTCAATTCGATGGAGTTTTTCGAACACCAAAGGACGGCGAAGACAAATACATTCTGGTTGAGCATCCTGTTTGCCGGTGCCGTCACACTTATCATACTGTTGATCTACGGCGTCGTGCTGTCTGTTGCTGGATACCAGCAACAGGTATCAGGTATCGGTGGTGCAGCACAGTCTGGGGACTCGCCTGAATTCACATGGTGGCACACCGAGTTGTTTTTGACTTCAGCAGCCGGCACGCTGTTTGTGATTCTTTTAGGAACTGCCTGCAAGACCTGGTCTCTGGCAGGTGGCGGTGCGGTGGTGGCTGAAAGTCTTGGCGGGCGACAGCTCAATCGCAGTACCAGCGATCCGGCTGAAAGCAGGCTGCTGAACGTGGTCGACGAAATGGCCATTGCATCCGGAATCCCCT
>JBDOMX010000725.1:0-7466 GCA_039831615.1 Planctomycetaceae bacterium | reverse complement strand
ATTCATGGCGTCCGACCCGTCGAGATCCTGCGACGTAGGAAACCTCAGGTCATGAGTGTCGAATCCGGTGAGGGTCGTGTGCATAACGGGGGCATCACTCATTGCTGGCTGAAGATTCTGAGGAACGACGAATGACGGGAATTCGGGCGGAACGTAATGTAATTCCGTGAGGATAACTACGATGTTCACCCAGCAGTTCTTCGAAGCAGAATTCCAGATCGGTGAGCAAACGAGTGACGTCCACGCCACAGAACTCTGGTTCAAAGGTCTGCAGGTAGGCCACGCAGCTGCCGTACATTTTGCGGGCTCCACCGAGATTGCCGCCTTCGAAATGGAACAAACAGACGGCCGCGTGGATCAGTCCGTGAAAGAACGTCTTTTCGGGTCCGACGAGTTCCGACCAGAAGTCTTCGAACACGTCGTGACATTCAAAGAACTCACGTTCGTTGAACAGGCGAATTCCATCATCGATGCGGGGATCTGCTGGATCAAAAGACACGTCGGACCGCTCCGAAAATGGATTCTGCTGACATAAACAGTCCCGACATGGAACACTCGCATCTGTGAATGGCCCCATGTCACCTGCCACAAAGCTTCCTGAATTCCCCGCAGGAATGGAAATGGAACAGTCATCGAGCATCCAACAGACGAATGACGATGTCCGCCGACGATGTCGACCGTGAGCAGAACAAGCCAGCATCCACAGAAATCGATCAGGCAACCCATCGTTTGCGACAATCCCTGTCTATGATCAGGTCGCAATGTTGGTGGTGTCTCGAACAGATCTGTCTCCCATATTCCCCAATTCCAGGAAGACCAACAGGACAAATTGGTTTGATCGGTTAAGCGGAGTTTTGGACCGCGGCGAAGAAGTTGAATCGGGTAATGCAAACACTAACCGACATTCGATGGCATGAATCAAAGCGGACCAGTTTTGAGTGATATCAAATTCGCGAATCAGGACCGTGAAAATGACTCGGACCACCCGGAATTCAGTTGGATTGCCATTCGACATCAGGTTTCGCAAAGTTGTGTCTGGTCCTGGGCAAAGAATCACCGGTGTTTTCGGTACACATTGGAAACCAGTGTGACGTCGTCGACGCCACCTTCATCCTTTAGCAGCTAATGAGTTCGCCAATGTTCTGCGCCTGCATCACTTGTTAACGTGCAGCAACTTTGCTGTCGTCCCGTCGCATATTCTTCCAGGTGTCACCGTGCCGACTCAGGAGCTGCCGATTGATCAGACCGGACGTGCGCGGCATGCGGCGGAATCGCTGCGGCGGGTCTGGGCGGCAGCGGGCTTCGATGGCCCGCTGAGCACTGCCGTCATTCTTGGATCCGGACTTCGCCGGGCCGCCGACGATGCCCTGGCATGCGGAGCCATCGCGGTGCCCTACGCCGACGTGCCAGCCATGCCCACACCTCGGGTCGAGGGACATGAGGGGCAGTTCGTGGTGGGCGGCACGCAGCTGGACCGTTGTGTGCTCCTTCAGGGACGTGCACATCTCTACGAAGGCTGGTCTTTGCCCGATGTGACATTCTGCGTGACTCTGCTGGCGAAACTGGGAATTCGTACGCTCATCGTCACCAATGCCGCCGGTGGGATCCGTGATGGCATGCAGCCGGGTGACCTCATGGTCATCACCGATCATTTGAGTTTGGTTGATATGAGTCCCCTGAGCACGGCCGCAGAGCATGCGGGCAGCGTTCGCTCCGGGAAGACCGTCTGGAGTCCACGTTTGCTGGAGAACGCTCAACGCGTCGACTCGACGCTGCAGATTCACACCGGCTGCTACGCGATGATGTCGGGACCGAACTATGAGACGCCGGCAGAAATTCGGATGCTGAAGTTTCTGGGAGCCGACGCCGTGGGCATGAGCACGATCCCCGAAGCGACGACCGCAAGCCGCCTGGGATTGGAGGTCCTCGGAGTGTCATGTATTACCAACGCGGCTGCCGGACTGTCAAAGACTCCACTGAGCCACCGCGAAGTTGGGGAAACCGCGGCCCGAGTTGAATCTGAGTTCGTCGACTGGCTCCATCGGCTCTTGTTGGTGGTCAACGAGCAGAATTCAGATTGAAGCCCCAGGCTGTGTGTGTTCAATTTGAGAATTCCGGTGAAATGTCCGGATGACGAATTGACCCTTCGACGCATTGCGCTGACTCTTCCTGCTGTCGAGCCGACCGCGAACGCTCGTGAGGGTGCAGCAAAGGGGACAAGGCCATTTTTTGGCGATCCCGGGCGCATCTGAAGGACAGAATCCACGACGGTACGGGATCAATCGATGGAACAAATTGCAGAAATCAATGAACTTCAACCGGGGGACCGCCGATCGGTCTTCGTCGATGACGTCCCCGCTTTGCTGATTCGAATTGACGACGACTATTTTGTCATCGAAGATGTGTGCTCTCACGATGGGCAGCCACTCACCGATGGCCCATTGCTCGACTGTTCCATTCAGTGTCCTCGCCACGGGGCGAAATTCGACTTAAAGACCGGCAAATCGCTCTGCATGCCGGCAACCAGGCCAATTCGCACGTTCAATGTCGAGGTGCGGGATGACGGCATCTGGGCTGGATCTGAATGACGCATCACTCCTGTTCAACACCAGAATTCATCCTCGCAAAATTCATGGCTAATTCCTGATCGGATTGTTCCTATGTCAGATGTCCCCAACACACCCGAAGAGCCTGCCAACTGTGACAAGGAAGCCGAGGCCGGTGTGGAGACGGCCGCATCGACGGAAATCGACTGGCTGGATGCTCTGGGGCAGGTCATCGATCCGGAGCTGATGGTGAACATCGTCGATCTCGGCCTGATCTATTCCGTTGGCGCAGACGACGACTCAGAACAGGGCGTGGCAGTGGAAATGACGCTCACCAGTCCCGCCTGTCCGGCGGGGCCTCAGATTGTACAGCAGGCAAAAATGGCCCTGGAACGGCTGCACGACGTCGACAAGGCAAAGATCGAGCTCACGATGTCGCCGCCATGGACTCCGGAGCGCATGACAGACGACGCGCGTGACCAGCTCGGAATTTTTTAACGAGCTGTTTCTGACTCGGCATTGATCGGCTGTCGTGTCCGGCTGTCGAATAGACCGAACGTTGAGGTGCTCCGCCGGCATCGACTATGTCAGCGACTTGTCGATCATCGTGCGGTGCAGCTCATCGAGTGACGTGGTGTGATCGAGCACACGGCGGCGAGCGGATTCCTCGAGGGTAATCATGCCATCTTCGATCGCAGCGTCCGCGATTTCGTAGGAGGCTGCCTCCTTGTGGATCGCTTCTTTCAAATGGCGTCCGACGATCATCGCCTCAAAGATCGCCGTGCGTCCAGTGTATCCCGTCTGAAAATTGCACGGAGCCGGGACACCTTCGGCGATCTTTGTCGTGGTGTCGTCGGCCGGTAGATTCAGCGATCTTTTGGCGGCTTCGTCCGGCACGAATTCCTTTCGCGACTTTTCACACACCCGATGAATCAGGCGCTGTGAAATCACGGCTCGCAGGGAGTCAGCAATCACCATGGATGGGATTCCAAACTGCCGCAGCACGTCCACAGCCGACGCCGTATCGTTGGCATGCAGCGTTGACATGACCAACACGCCGGTTGTGGCAGCTCGGCTGGCAATCTTCGCGGTTTCCGCGTCGCGGATTTCGCCGATGCACATGATGTTGGGGTCCTGTCGCAGGACGCCCCGCAGTGCTACCGGAAACGTCAGCCCGGACTTATTGTCGACCTGGATCTGACTGGCACCCGTCAGTCGACGTTCCACCGGATCTTCAATCGTGACAATACTCTTCTCCGGACGATTCAGGGACGCAACAAAGTTGTACAACGTGGTGGTTTTTCCTGCGCCCACCGGTCCCACGATCAGGACAAGTCCATAAGGCGTCTGCAGGAGTCTGTTAATCTGCTGCAGCTGATCGTCGTACATCCCAAGACTGTCGAGGGAGGTGAATTGCGTTGGATCCGGCATCAGTCGCATGACGATGCGTTCGCCATAGATTGTGGACATGGTGCCCACGCGAACGTCACGGTCGACGCCGTCCAGGTGAGTCGACGAGATACGACCGTCCTGTGGAAGGCGCCGCTCGGTGATGTCCATATTCGCGAGGACTTTGATTCGCGAAATAATATTGGTGGCTTTCGCAGCCGGCACAGGACAGATGTCCTGCAGCAGACCATCGAGGCGAAATCGGATTCGCATTCCGGCGGCCACTGAGTCAAGATGGATGTCCGTTGCTCCGTAGGAGTGCGCTCTCTGCAGCAACATGTCTGCGATGGCGCCAGGCTCCACCACGCCCAGCAACTCGATCAGCTCGGCCGACAACTCTGCATTGTTTGCCCGTGCGCCAATGTTGGAACCCATAGTCAAACTGCCTTTACTCTGATGCTGAAAGGAACACGCTGGAAACGAAACATTTCAGGGCAACGGGTGATTGAGGTCTGATTCGTGCCGTGCCGTCGCGCCTACGTGTCTCCGGAATCGGGGTCCGAAACCGGAGGAGCTTCGGATGCTTCTTTCACTGACTCGTTTTTGCCTGCTTCGTCGTCAGTGTCTTCCTTTACTTTGGATGCCTTCCTGACCCCGCGGACGGTCAGCCTGCCTTCACCATCCAGTTGAGACGACGCTGAATCATCCGGTTCTGCTGGTTCGTCTTCTGACGGTGTTTTTGACGGTGGTGATTCAGAGCCCGCTGCGTCACCATCATTGTTCGAGTTCGGTTGGTCCGGCGTATCGGTCTGGTCACTGCTTCCGGAACCGAAAAACGTGATCCCTCCAGCTCCCACGACAAGGCCGACGAGGAGCATCACCAGAGCCAGACCCCATGCAGGTACGCTTTTTTGCCCAGACACGGACTGCCCCAGCTTCGACGCGCCAAATTTGCTGGTGGCCTCTTCCAGACTATCGACGACGTTGAACACTTTGAACAGTCCGGCTGACCGGAGTACTTCATTGACAATCTCATTGGGAGCGGCGACCACAACCTGTCGCTTTGGGTGGTCCTCCGTTGCCTTCCACATGCGGACCATGGAGGCGACCAGGCCACTTTGAATCAGCTCCATGGGACTCAGATCAATCAGCAGGTTTCCCGTCGTGGCATCCCTGAGCTTTTCTGAAACGCCGGCCGCTTCGCTCTCAACGTCATCCCAGGACATGTCATGGAGGGTCGGTTCAAACCGGACGACGGAGTAAATCAAGTGATCTTCGAAAGCAAATCCGCTCATCAGCATGGCCCTGTGAATGTGACAATCATATCACAATCGGAAGATGAATTCGATAAGGCTCCAGCGTTATGCTAGGAGATGATTCGGGGTCATGCCATCAACATCGCACTTTGTTCATCTGATTTTTTTTTTCACCTTCCTCAGTGCTCAACTGACTCGCAAAAATCAGCGCGCAGTCCTCCGAATCTGGTGCCGACTTTGACTGGAAACCAACGGCAGCGGTGATCGAAGTGCGACACGGCAAATGTCATTCGGGCACCAGGATCCGATTCTCATTCTTCCTGAGCATGCGTTCCCAGCGTTTCACGGAATCATTTCGACGGCCCAGATCGCTGTCCGGGTGATAGCCGTTTATCTGGCCGGTCAGCTCCACCAAAATCATGAATGCCATTTGCCGGATGGGTGCTCGATCATGCCGCAACATGGCAACGAGCCAAACACTGGTTTCTTCCAGCTCCGCTTCTGCCGGTGTGACTCCCTGCAGCAGCCGGACAAAATGACTCAGGTCGCGCATGGGCAGGCGGTTCTCCAATGCACGCAGAACGTCCTGGCGTCCTTGCAGCGTCTGTGCGGCGGCATTTTGCAGACCGCGAATTGATTCGATTCGAACCTGTTCTTCATCGGTTTGCAGGAGGACCTGCACCAGGCGTTCCACTTCTCGTGTTGTCGAGAGCACTGCAGCCGCGAATCTCGCCACCAGGGGATTTCGGTCGTTACAAAGTTCCTCAGCTGCATCGATCGTTGAATCGAATTCATCAAAAGCCGATGCAAGTCTGGTTTTCGCGACTTCAACTTCGGGTACCGCAGCTTCTCCCGCGAGGTAGACCCAGTCCGGGATGGCCTCCAGCTGCCCCGGTTCACTGAGTTGCAGCTGGAGCGCACTTCCCGATGCCGTCGTCCATTGCAGGGCTCGTCCCTGTTCGACGGTGATCGGCTCATCTCCATTCATCTCGACGACCGCACTTCCTTTGGCGACGAACAGCGTGACGATCGCGTCAGCACCCAGAGGAAGCCGTTCTGTCGAATTGAATGCTTCCGCTCCGTCGCTGGCGGCTGCCGCCGGCGGTTCGGACGGACTCCCAGGCGGCGGGACATCGTTGGGATTCGGCGGTCCCAGGGCCGGGTCAACGGCTGTCATCGGAATCACCAGCACTCCCAGGCGGAAGTCCGCTCCACTGAGGGAACATTTTGCGGTGACTCCGCCGGCAACCAGCTTCAATTCTCCGTTTCTCGTACCATCATGCAGTACGTCCGGAATGATCACGCAGCGACCGTCGTAGACACGGAGTTCCGGACGCGGACCGTCGTTGAACTGAACCAGACACGGTGCAATCAGCCTGGCTGACCACTCCACGTCAACTGGCGTCACCTGTGCCGAAAAAGGATCAGGCAGGGCCGATACTCGATCGGTGACCAGATCATGCCAATCCGCACTTTCTCCCTGGAGTAACACGGCTCTTGTCCAGTCACTGCCGTCTACTGCGCGGGACAACAACATTCCGTGCGGATCGTCAACGACAAATTCAAACTGTTGAACCAGAGGGGGTTCCGGGACCACCAGAGAGTCGGAAAGATCGACTGCGACGTCTGCCGAACTGTCGCCCGCGGATGCGATCTGGTCCGGTGGAACCTGATCCTGATCGTCGGTTGGTGGTTCCGCTGACTCTTCACCGGAAGGGTCTGCCTCCACGGACATGGGCGGCCCGTCCGCGTCGTCCGCACCGGAATCTCCAGACAGTTCATCTGCCGGACTGACCGGATCGTGCTCGTCGCCATCAGCGGCAGGCATCGAATCAGCCCCGTCCTGTGGTGCCGGCTTAGCGACTTCGTCCATTTCATCGACGTTGGCAGCTGCAGCCTCGTCATCCTGATGTTCGTCCTCGGGTGGCACGGCGGTTGACGAGGCAACTTCGTCGCGAGGTTCCCGGAACTGCTCCGTCAGCAGCAGTGCCAGCCAGCCGATCAGCAGTGCCGCCAGGATCAGAGCAGGAGACCTTGGAGAAAACTCTTTCTGTGGAGCCAACGGCTTCCACACATCCTGAGCCGGGTCTGATTCTTTCTCCTGGGTGACCTTGTCCAGTTCGTGATCAGAGAAGTCGTCAGCCGATCGGTGTGGATTCTGTTTGAGCAGGCGTTCTTTGAGTCGATGATCAAGGTTCACCGGATCTCCAATGAGCCCGATGATTTCATGAGATGCGGCGACTTCTGCCAGCGAAAAATCTGATGAAAGCACTTC
>JBDOMX010000761.1:425-1794 GCA_039831615.1 Planctomycetaceae bacterium | reverse complement strand
ACACTGGCTGCCAAAACGGTCGGCGGCCTGGGTAACAAGATTCGGTTGCTCGACCGCACAGGTGTTGATGACAACTCGGTCCGCTCCGGCGGTCAGCAGTTCTCGGATTGTCGAAATGTCCCGAATACCACCTCCGACCGTGACAGGCATAAACGCTTCTTCGGTGATCTGCGAAATCACTTCGATGATTGGCGGCCGCTTCCGCTCGGTGGCAACGATGTCAAGCAGGATCAGTTCGTCGACATTACGACCATTGAAAACACGCGCAGCATTGATCGGCGACCCGATGTACACCGGATCCTGAAACCGAATACTTTTTTCGATCCCCCATTCCTTCAAAAGCAGTACGGGGATAACGCGAATCCTGTGCATTTAATGATAATCGAGAAAATTCCGCAGGACAGTAATTCCGTTCGCATGACTTTTCTCCGGATGGAACTGAACACCGAAGATATTGTCCTTCTGAACGATGGAAGCAAACGAGCATCCGTATTCGGTCGTGGCGACCACCGTTTGGTCTTCCACACACGCGACGCTGTATGAGTGAGCAAAGTAAAAGCAGGCGTCGTCCGGAATGCCCCTCAGCAGGGGACAGCCTTTTCGATTCTGCAGTGTGTTCCAGCCCATGTGAGGAATCTTGACCGAGCCACGCTGCGAATGGGATGGAAGCCGCGTCGTTGTGCCGTCGATCCAGCCGAGTCCTGCGACAGCACCCTCTTCACTGAAGGTCGTCAACATCTGATGTCCCACGCAGATTCCCAGCAGAGGCGTGTTGTCATCCTGGACTTTTTTCGTAAGCACCGACATCAGGTTTGCATTTCTCAGGTTCTCCATTCCGCGTCCGAAGGAACCAACACCGGGCAGAACAATTCGATCGGCCGCAGCGACATCATCACAGCGCGACGACACGACCGCTGTACCACCGGCCTTCTGGAGCCCGCGGATCACAGATTGCAGATTTCCCATTCCACAGTCGATTACGGCGATCATCTGATTCTCACTCAACCTGGTTGATCAACAAAAAAACAGGACTCATTCGGCTGCTTCCGCCATTGAAGCGGTAACCAGCGAGTTGCCGGCAGGCGCCGCAACCAGAAAATCCTCGATCGCAAGGTAGTCCAGGCCCGCGTCCAGGAAAGACCGCACAGCGTGTTCAGCCGTTCTTACGATCGGTTCCTCGTGAATGTTAAAACTCGTATTCAAAACAATGCCGCTTCCGGTCAGGTTCTGATACTCGGTCAGCAGACGATGAAACCCGGGGTTCGTTCGCTCGCATACGAGTTGCGGTCGAACCGTGCCGTCCACATGCGTGACCGCCGGATGTTCGTCCTTCATCTTTTGAGTGGCGTCGAAACAAACGGTCATGAAC
>JBDOMX010000761.1:0-415 GCA_039831615.1 Planctomycetaceae bacterium | reverse complement strand
GGCCGGTGCGAACGGCATAAAGTCGCTGCGACGCAGCAGACGATTCAATCGTTCCACGACTCCCGGCTGAGTTGTACTGGCCAGCACAGATCGGTTCCCGAGCGCCCGGGGCCCCCATTCCATTCGTCCTCGGCAGCGGGCCACGATAAAGCCTTCCGCCAGCAGTTCTGCGATTTTCCGTTCGATGTCATCACAGCGAGTATACGCCAACTGATTCTGCGTCAGCGATTCCAGGATATCGTCGTTGCTGATCGCGTCACCCCAGAAGACATCGTTGATCGTCGGAGGCCGTAAGCCGAACTGCGCGCAGATCGCACCCAGCGACAGTCCGCCATCGCCCATATTGGGACAGACAAACATCTGTTCGACTTCGTCCAGTTGATGCAGCCGTTGATTCAGTTTGACGTTCGCGACG
>JBDOMX010001003.1:0-1796 GCA_039831615.1 Planctomycetaceae bacterium | reverse complement strand
CAACACCGAAGGAATGAGCGGACGCCGGGACCATGAGCCGGCCGCCGCATCATTCGCTGGTGAGGAAGGCGGGCACGTGGGGTGACGGCTCAACAGGGGTGGGGAGACCAGGCGAATTGCAGCACTCTGACGGAAGTGATGAATCGACTTCACATGAGCACCGGACACGCCAATCAAGCATTCAATGACCTGGCGACGGCAGCCCGGCAACTCGTCGAGGGCGTGAGTGCACTCAGCGACGCGGCCAGCGTGCTGCAACCGCCGCTGCTCGATTCCTGTGAATGGTATGAACTGCTGCGACAGAAGTTGTTGCCGCAACTGGGTGCGGATGCATGGCTGGTTGCAGCGGTGGTCGGCGGGACGAACATTGGCAAAAGTGTAGTATTCAATCACCTGGCTGGCTGCCGCGCCAGCTCCACCAGTCCACTCGCTTCAGGCACCAAGCATCCGGTGTGCCTGGTCTCTGACGGGTTCACCGACCGCCAGGACCTTCAGCGGGTGTTCCCGGACTTTCAGCTGCACGAATGGACCGATGCCGATCTCGCCCTGCGTGAAACCTCTGAGCACGAGCTTTTCTGGAGAATCGCCCCGGACCTGCCGGCGACTCTATTGGTTCTTGACACCCCGGACATCGACAGCGACGCTCGAGTGAACTGGGTGCGTGCTGACGCGATTCGTCGCTGCGCGGACGTGCTCATCGCTGTGTTAACGCAGCAAAAATACAATGATGCCGCGGTGAAGGAGTTCTTCCGCAAAGCAGCCAGTGAAGACAAAGCCATCCTCGTGGTCTTCAATCAATGTCAGCTGCCCGAGGACGAAGATTACTGGCCGATCTGGCTGGAAACGTTTTGCACAGAGACAGGAGTGAAGCCGGAAAGCGTCTACCTGGCTCCGGCCGATCGAACGGCCGCGGAAGAACTCCGGCTGCCATTCTACGAACGCACGTGGCCGGTGGTCGCAGGCAGTGTGTCCGAGTCTGCAAATACTCCGCGGGATTTGCGGACTGACCTCGCGAACCTGAGGTTCCGTGAAATTCGTGTGCGAACCCTGCGAGGATCCGTGAAGGAACTCCTGAGCGCCGACAAGGGAGTGCCTCACTGGATGCAGTCCATCCGGATTGCCAGTGAGGATTTGCAGGCGACATCGAAGCGATTGTCGTCCGATGCGGTACTCAAAATCCGAGACTGGCCGGTGCCACCTTCGTCGTCTTTTGTGTCGGAAATTCGCATCTGGTGGAAGGCGCGGCAGCAGGGTTGGGCGCGCCACATCAATCGAGTTTATGACACCCTGGGTTCCGGCATCATGTGGCCACTCAAGACCGCTCGCAATGCAATTCAGGGCGAACCGATCGAGCCGCTTGTCCAGTACCGCGAAAGAGAATGGTCGGCCATCCTGACGACGATCGAAGAGTTGTTTGAAAAGCTGCAGTGGATGGCAGAATCCGGCAATGACATGATCCGACCACGGATCGAATCCGTTCTCAGCGGCGCATCACGCACCGAAATCATCGAGCTGTTGCGGAAGCGGCATCTGTCCGTGGACTTCGGCGCCGAACTCTCGGACGTGGTCAATCACGAGATGGAACGGTTCAGCCTCGACAGTCCGGAACTCTTCGCCTTCTATCGTCAGTTACATCACGTGTCGGCGGCCGTTCGACCCATGACAAGCGCCGTGCTGTTTAGTCTGGGATTCGGACCCGCGGGAGAAACCATCGCGCCATTCGTGGCTGACGCAGCGGCCAATGCTGTGGTCCATGTGGTGGCCGATGTGGCCGGAGGTGCGACCGCGGCAGTCGC
>JBDOMX010000495.1:0-7483 GCA_039831615.1 Planctomycetaceae bacterium | reverse complement strand
CGATTCGTGAAGACCTGGGTTTGACGCTGTAACAGTCCGGTTGGTTCATGGGAGCGTTTTTCTGGACCTACGCTATTTTCCAGGTACCCAGTGGCTGGTTTGCAGAGCGTCTTGGCACTCGAATCGCCCTGAGCATCTTTGCTGTGGGTTGGTCCGTGGCGACGTTGGCGGTGGGAGTTGCGCCGGGATTCTGGCTGTTGATCGCTGCCCAGCTGATGATGGGTGTCGCTCAGGCCGGAATCTTTCCCGCCGCATGCAACTCGATCGGACATTGGATGCCGCTGGCGGGGCGTTCTCTGGCCTGTGGAATCCTTGCTGCAGGAATGCAGATCGGCGCGATCACAGCCAGTGGCCTCACCGGTGAATTGATGGCTCCGTTAGGCTGGAGGTGGGTCTTCGTGGCGTTCGCGGTGCCGGGAATCCTGTGGACCATCGGTTTCTTTCTCTGGTTTCGAGACCAACCCACGCAGGTCGCCGCAGTCAACGCCAGTGAGCTCGAGCTGATTCGCTCGGAACGCCACGTCGAAGAATCGAATCAGCAATCTGGACCCCACGAACTGGCAGAATTGCTGGCCATCGCGCGCAGTCCCGTCATGTGGCTATTATGCGGTCAGCAGATTTGCCGAGCCGCGGGTTACATGTTCTTCGCCAGTTGGTTTCCAACGTTCCTACAGGAAACGCGTGGCGTTTCCATCGCAGAATCAGGATACCTGCAGGGACTGATCCTTGCGGGGACGCTCACCGGCGGTCTCGTCGGGGGGATGCTGACGGACTGGATCTGGCGACGAACGAGAAGCCTGCGGCTCAGTCGCAGTGGAGTCGGCGCGTGTGCTCTGGCAATCTGTTCACTGCTGATTCTGGCGGCCTGGTTCGTCCAAAGTCCGACTCTTGCGGTGACCCTGCTGGCACTGGGGGCGTTGTTTGCGGCGCTGGCGGGCCCCTGTGCGATTGCGGCCACGATCGACATTGGAGGGTCCAGCGTGCCACAGGTATTTGGGATGATGAACATGTGCGGCAACCTCGCGGCCGCCGCCTGCCCGGTTCTCGTCGGGAAGTTATTTCAGTGGACTGCGAACTGGAACGTGGTCCTGTTGTTGTTCGCTTTCGTTTATCTTGCCGGGGCAATCTGCTGGGTATTTGCAAACCCGCAGCGCAGCATCTCCGGCGATTAAATCGTAGATGCCGAGAACCAACGCAGTCCAGCTGAACTGGATCAGTGGGGTGGCCATTGCGGTCGAGCGGACGATTACCACGACCACAGCGCTCCAGTGCCTCTGGAGAAGATTGTCGGTGTCGACAATTCGCCTGCCGTCGCTTTGGATGGCTACCCAGGGCAGTTCCGAGAGCAGCCGACGACTAAAACTAACAACTCGATCGGCTCCGCCTACCCGATCCAGGCATTGAGAATGAGATACACCACATAGGCGGCGACCAACACGGCACCGAATGGGCGCGTCAATTTACCTTCTTTTGCCGATGCGATCCCAACGCGAAAACAGAGCAGAATCAGCAGCATCGCGGGGAACTGCAATTTGAAGAAGATTGGTTCGACTGGCAGTCCTTCGCGAGTGACTGCTGCTGCCGCTCCCGCCACGAACAATACGTTCAGAATGTCAGCCCCAATGACATTGCCCACCGCCAGGGCCCCCTGCTCTTTGATCACGGCAGTAATGGCCGTAACCAGCTCCGGCAGGCTCGTCCCGAAGGCGACAAGAGTCGCCGCGATCACCGCTTGAGGAATACCAGCTCTTGTGGCCAGGATTTTTGTGCATTCGATCAGCCCAACGCTCGACATCACGACGACCAGGCTTCCGCAGAGTATTGAACAGATCAGCAGCACCACTGGTGAATCGTGTTCCGCTTCTTCTGTTCCATCCTCGTCTGCCACATTCCTGGCAAGGCGTACTGACCAAATCATGTAAGCGACGAGGCCCAGAAGGAGCAGAAAACCGGCCCATTGTGGTAAATGGGCATTGCCATTGGCATTGAAGATGTTCTTGAGTTCCGTGAACGGCAAGCACAGCAGCACCAACAGAACTCCGGAACCAAACTGCACCCAACCCTGTCGATTCACCACACTACGATTGAGGGGCAACGGAGCTAACAGGCATGCCGTACCCAGGATCAATCCCGTATCGCAAATAATCGAACCGACGGCGTTGCCTAACGCAATGTCCGGGTTGCCATTCATCGCAGCCAGGACTGAAACAACGGCTTCCGGGAACGTAGTGCCGGCAGAGACGATCGTTGCCCCAACAATCACTTTAGGCATACCAGTTCGCAGCGACAATGTGACCGCTTTATCGACCATCCAGTCTGCGCTCACTCCCAGCAGTCCGATCGACAGCACCATGACTCCCAAAAGAGCCGCGATATGCGTCTGAGCGATTGCTTCAAAGAAGGCGGTGATCTGGTCTTCCATTTTCGTGAACTCTTGTCGATTACGTCTCAATGTGGCCAGATACAGAAGTCGGAGTAGCCGCTCCGCAGTTTTGCACGTCCAAAGACACAGGACACCGCGCTAGAAGACTGCATCCATTGCCTGGAAGAACGGCACGACGTACGGCCCCTCGGGGATCACAGCGACAGCTCTGTCAGGACTGCGGCGAAGACTGATTTCGACGGCTTTCTGAATTGATGAACTCACCCGGACACCTGTTAACGAATGGTCCGTTTCGTGCAAACCGTCAGTGACCAGGTGGATGTTGCCGATGTTCATTGGTTTGGTCTGCATCTGTGTCTGCCATTCATCGACGGCAGCATGAGACTTACGGAGAATACTGTCCACGAACGAGTCTGGTCCAAGTTCTAAAAGCCGTTGCTGTGCGTCGACGAATTCGGCAGATCCCATTCCTTCCGAACACTCCGACACGATGATCAGGTCTCCCCCAGGTTCAAGGATATCCATCGCACAGACCATACCTTTAACGGTCTGGTAGTATGTCTTGTCCAGTGGATATCCCGCTGAGCTGGTCACCACCGTATGGAACTTCCGTGGAACGGACACTTCACAGTATCCGCGCACAAAGTCAACGGCTGCCTGATGACTCTCCACAATCTCGCCAAAGTTAATGTACGAGAGGTTTCGGTCTTCATCGATGACTGTGTTGACCGCCAGTGCGTTCCCAAGCATGCTCACAATTTCCAGCTGTTCTTCGTGAAGCGGGTTCCCGGAAAGGTTGCAACTGGTCGCTGCCGGGTCGGCCATGAAGCGGGCACTGTGAAACGTGGTGATTGTTTCCGCGTGCGCAAGCCCCGGCGCAATCACCTTGCGACCTCCCGAATAGCCGGCCATGAAATGTGGTTCGACCAGGCCTGTCGCTATTTTGACGTCAGCTTCCACGAACCGTCGATCGATTCGGACCGCGGTCCTGCGTCCGGGCGTAGTGCCGAGACTGACATGATCCTCGTCACTTCGTGCGAAGTGATTGAGAACAGAGATGTTTTCCAGTACCCACGGATCGCCAATCAGTTCTTCCAGTTCGGTGCCTTCGTTGGGGCGGTGCAGACCCGTCGCGATCAGAACGATGATCCTGGCTTGAGGTACACCTGAATCGATCAGCGTCTCGATGACTGGCCGCAGGAACAGATGATTGGGGACCGGACGAGTAATGTCGCAGATCGCGATACAGGCGCTGTCTGCGGTTCGGGCGAGTTCTGAAAGTGGTGCGACCCCAACTGGCTCGCTGATGGCGGATCGGATTGCCGCGGCGGGGTTTTCAACGCGGGGCATCTCTGGTTTACGGATGATGGTCGCACTGACATCATCCGGCAACGTCAGGGATTTTGTGCCTTTTCCGTAACGAAGATCGATCTGCATCTTTCGAGAGATCCCTTTCCGGATGTATCAATGAACGACCAGTGCAGCACGCCGGGTTACCCGACCCGCTTGTCGACTGTCGGTTGCCAATCGAACGTGTGCGTGAAAAGGTCGAGCGGCTCCTGGGCCGTTCCAGCAGGATCTTCAGAGCACCCACCGCCACGCCGGATGTTATCCTGTCGAAAAATACGTCCGGGTAGCATCCTAAGATCACTATTTCAGACCTGATTCGGTTCGATTCTCAGCCTTGTTACGCAGGATTCCCCGATGCTGTCACGAACGAGCGGGATCTGGTGATAGTTTCCCGATCGCCATGTGTCGAATTGGTCGCTGTAGTGAGGACTGCCTGGGTGCCCGGATTGGCTTTGGGCATCGATCGCCAGCAGGACCGGAGGCTGAACCGAAAGGTCAGAGACGAGACGATAACCAGCACCGGTCGCGGCTGACCATTCAGCACCGCTGCCCGTATTGCAGACAGTGACCATGTCGCCTTGGACGCCGACACCGCCGTGGTCCAGCAATTCACCCAGATCCCCGCGATTCGACAGCACATGCTGCAGCGGCATCCGATGCAATTGTCCCCACGTCCATTGCCGCTGATCCGAACCAAATCGATCAATCAGCAGCTTGATTGATTCCTCGAATGTTTCGACGATGCATCGTTCGCGATCGGCGCCGTCGAACCAGCCGGCCGGATCGGCCGTCAGGAGACGTCCTGCGCATCCCGACGCAGCGGCAGAAATCAGATCGATCGCGCTGGCGTCGAATCGTTGCGCCGCCACTCTGTGGCACCAGCGCGTGAAGAAGACGTTGAAGACTGTCGTGGCCGTTGATTCCTGGTCGCAGCAGAAGTTCCATTCACTGAGGGCGATCACTGCGTCCCGCACATGGCCGTCGGAGTGATTCTGCAGCAGCGGGATCAGGACCGGCGTCAGCTCTGCAGCCCGGAGCGATTTGGTATCCTGGTGCATCGTTCGCATGTCATCAGGCGAAAGATGAGGCCGCGCTTCGATCATCTGCCGGATGCGTGTGGCTCTCCAGCCGCTGCTCCAGCATCCGAAGAGTTTCCATGGAAAATCGTCCGGAGCGAGTCGATTGTTGGCCGATGCAATCCAGCCGCGCGGAGGATCAACGACCGCCGGCATGGACTCGAAGGGGATGAGTCCCTGCCACTGGTCTGCAGGATCCCAGCCCCGCCGGTAGCCACGCTGCAGATCGCCGCGGATAGGAATACGACCCGAAGTCTGCAACGCTATCGAACCACCGGTATCTGCAATGACGAGTGCAAACGTCGGCACCTGCCACGGACGCAGCGCGTTCCGAAAATTGGCGACCGTGTCGGCTCGATCCATGTCCAGCATCGCAGTCAGCCATCCGCCACCATGGGCGCCCAGCCACTTGAGTGACACGGGACCGGTGAATTTCGCCTCTTCCGGCAGGAGTTCATCGACAATCGGACCGTTGCGGGAGAAGCGAATCGTCGTCTCGATGGGATCGCAATCCTTGACGCGGATCACTTCCGTCAGGCTGCGTTCCGGCTCCCAACGCCCGTCGTAGAGAAAGCATCCCGGCTGTTTAGGATCGATTTGCTCCTGATAAATATCTCGTTGAGAACAAATGTTGTTCGTAATTCCCCAGGCCACTCGTTCGTTGCGGCCGAACATCACCGCCGGAATTCCCACATAAGACATGCCGGCAACATTGAACGAACCACCAGAAAGATGGACTTCGTACCAGCAGGAGACTGCTTCAAACGCAATGTGTGGATCGCTGCCCAACAGTGGTTTCCCTGTGCTGGTTCGTTGTCCTGACAGCACCCAATTGTTACTTCCAATGGCTGAGTCCGGATCATTCATGACATGACCGACCGCTTCACGGGCGTCCGCAGGAGCCGACGGTGGATATTCGCCGGGATGCAGGATCGATTCGTCATCGGCTTCGCCCTGCAGAAATTCCTCAAGCAGCATTCCGTCGCCGAGTGTCCGCTTTGCCAGTTCCGGAATGGCGATCACCGGCAGACGTCCCGTCAGATACCACCGAAAGTCGCTTTCAATCACCAGGCAGTCCGTTGGCTGCCACGGCTCGGGGCGATAATCCAGCAGATCGAATTCGATCGGTGGAGCGTCGGCAGTTTCGCTGATCACACGGTTGATGCCGGCCGTAAATGATTCGACGAGTTGCCGGACTCGCAACTCCAGTTGCTGCCACTCCTCAACTGCGATTCGATTCAAACCAACTGTCCGAGCAATCGTATCGAGTGGGAGCGCTTTCTCACCGAGCACTTCGGACAGACGGCCCATTCCTTTGCGGCGCAGGTAGTCGAGTTGAAACAAGCGGTCCTGAGCCATGGCGACGCCGAAACCGAAGAAGAGGTCCGCATCGTTGTCGGCAAAAACGTGGGGGATGCCCCAGCGGTCTCGTTCAATCGTCACCGCAGCCCCCAGGTCTGCCGCAATCGAGCCGTCGGCGGTCGGGACTCGCGACCTGATCGTCTGCTGCCACCACTTGTCGAATTGTCCGCGACCGATCCCGGCGGCTTTGCAAACGTTTTCAATCGAACTGCCGCCACCGAGTTGTTGCAGGAGTACTCGTTCTGAAAATTTCATGGATGTTTCATTCCAGCGGTGACGGTATCCGCGAAGTGCGCATCGCGATGATGACGCAGCTCAGTGTAACTTCTGCACGCAAACATTTGCACTGGCCGGAGCATTTCACCTGCGGAGCATCAATGACGGGTGGCGGTGCAATTTTTACCGGCTCAAACGCCCAAATCTCAAGTCAGGATCTGAATTCCGCTCTGTCCAATCCATTCACGACAACGACATCGAGTGCGTCGTCTGGGTTACGTTACGCATTGGCCCGGAGTGCTACTGCGTTGACAGTGCCGCGACGATATGACTGTCAGCAATCAGGAGTGCCCCGGCAAACAAACCCTGAATGACTTTGGTCATGTGCGGGATGTCGAGCTTTTCCCATTCATCCGATGGCTGGTGATAGTCGGCATGCAGCGAACCGGCTGAAAAACTGTGTGCAATCACGCCTTTTCTGACAAACGAGTAGTTGTCGCTGCGTGAGTAGAGCATTTCGCCCACATCGGTCCGGTTGAAGATCTCGACTCCGACGCGCCGGGATCCGACGTTCATAATGGGGCCGAGGTTGGAGTGCTTCCAGCCAGTCATCCATGCCCGTTCGCGGGCATCTGCTTCGGGACGTCCGACCATTTCGATATTGATGTTGGCCACGATTTGTGAAAGCGGCCAAAGAGGATCCTCGACGAACTGACGCGAACCCAGCAGGCCCTTCTCTTCACCCCAAAATGTGGCGAAGATGATCGAACGTTTTGGTCTGGGATTCAGTCTGCAGAATGCGTCTGCCAGGCTGAGAACAGATGTGACCCCCGTTGCATTATCATCGGCGCCATTGTTGATGCGGTCTGCACCATGGAATTGACCTCCGATGTGGTCCAGATGTGCCGAGATCAGGACCGCCTCCCTGGTCAGCTCGGGATCGCTGCCCCTCAGGATCCCAACGACATTACGGACCGGGTTCCGTTGCACCCGTTGGGCACCGATGCGAACTGTCAGCTGTTTGCCAACTGGATTCGTGTCTCTCGACACCAGTACCACAGCGCATTCAAGTGTGAATCCAGCTGTCAGTGGCGAT
>JBDOMX010000215.1:0-1797 GCA_039831615.1 Planctomycetaceae bacterium | reverse complement strand
GGCACGGAGGCCGCTCCTCTATTTTACCATCTGACCGGGAACAATTCATGCGGGAACTAGCCAATGCAACCGTTGTCGGAGTGAGTCCAAGCACCATGCTGCCTTTGAACTCGCGAGTCAAACTCGTTCACGACAAGGACGAGGTTGTACTGATTCGCTGCCCATTCTTCGGTACTGAACAGGTTGCACTCCGCTATCCTGTCCAACAACTGTTGTTCGCGAGGCGACGTCAGACACCGTTGACGCCATATGAACCTGGCCCCCTGCTTTCGACGATCCAAATCTGGCGAAACACACAACGATACGGTTTCTTCGATGGGATGGCCGCGACGAATCTGCAGAATATGTCACCGACAACTCAGTCTGTGTCCGTCGTTACGGTTGCCTTTCATATTCCGGAAGCAGAGTTCGAATGCCCGATGATAGCACTTGTCCAGCGGTGGGGTGGCAAAATGTCACTGGACGACACTTGTGCCTATCTCCAATCCCTGATTCTTAAGACTCGCCGCTCTGTTCGGTGAATGTAGGAACATGATCGACCCAGAGATTGCATTACCTCAAGGTTTCCCGGTGCAACACGCTGGTGCTAATTGGCCAGGTCCACATTGCACTGGAGAATCCATGATCGACAAGTCTCGACAGAAAATTGTGCTTGCTCAACGTCTCGCACTGGAATGCAAACACTCGCTTGTGGAAGCGGCGGAGTTAAATGCCAGTGGTGGTGAATGGCTGGTGTCCGACGAGATAGGCAATGAATTCGCCGCCAGTCTGGTCGTTGATGAAGGACTCGATTGCCCCGTCATCGAACTCCGCAATGTCGAGTCGGACGTCCTGCAATATCGGTTTCGCGTTGAAGTCGTGTGCGGGCCGATTGGCGAGCAGTAGTCACGATGCTGGACTTGCAACTCGGTTCCGACGACAGCGAGGAACTACGTCGTCAATTCCGTAGCCGGTTCTCGCGACAAGAGATTGCCTCGGAGGCAGAAGCGTGTCTCAAGCAACAAATTGCGTCAGGTGGATCATGTTTTACGTTCACCCATTTAGTCGGTGGTCTGGTCGGCTACACGATTCGACGGCTGTTGGTCCAAGTCATCGAGCCACGGCTGATATCAGGTGAGTTGGTCCTCGAACTGCTGTCCGACTATGCGTTCTCACTTGACTGGGTTCCGCCGCGACTGCTCATTCGTGAAACGTTGGCCCATGCAGTTCACATTCGCCGACTGGTCGAACAATTGCGTTCTGAGTTCGACGTTGCCGCCGACGCTCCCGTTGTCATCGAACACGCTGCCACCCAACTCGCCAGTACGGAATCCGCGTTTCAATTGAGTGACGATCAGGTGGACAAAGTCATCGACGCACTTCTGGCCTGAATAGGTCGCCGGTTGAGCCGCGATGCTTTGGCAAAGATATCTTCCTTGCCGAACGGTCTCTACACTGCCTCGCCTGCCCCTCGGTCCTCGAAGATATATTCCGTTGGCTCGGAACACCGCTGTCAATCGCGGTGTAGCTGGAACAAGCATTACGCATGACTTAACTAAAACTACTTGAGAAGCTCGCATCCGGGAAGCTGTTTCGATATACGGGCTGCTCCACGTGGGCTTATGTGAGTTCCAGGGATCCCCAGATTCGTTAGGTTGCGGAGCTGTGTGATCGTCGAAATCGATTTGTCGGTGATTGGTGTTGCATGAAGGTGAAGAAGCTTCAATCGTGGCAATTTCAGCAGCACACGCAAATCGGCGTCGTCGATTCTAAGAAATGCAACATACAGCGATGTCAGATTCTGAAGTGGGCTCAACA
>JBDOMX010001005.1:0-7484 GCA_039831615.1 Planctomycetaceae bacterium | reverse complement strand
TTACCGCCGACGACAAAACCCGAATAATTGGCCAGCTGCACCGATTCGAACGTGTAAGGGTCTTCCACCGGCATCCGACTGCTGTGATCAGTCGGTTTCAGCCGCTGAAAACTCATGACCCCGTTCGTTACGACAACAGGCTCCGACACGGGAACGTGCCAATGCTCGAATTTTTCGGAAAGCAGTGCATCGATGGCGGCAGCCTGATCTGAGTCGCGTTTGCTGATGTCCGATTCCAGCTGCTTCTTCACACTGCCAGTCGCACCTGCCAGCCTGGAATTCAGTCTGGTCGTTTCATTATTGATTCGAAGGTTACTGATTTCGTTTTCCAGAGCGGTGCGATTGCGGACGAAGTCAACAATTCTCGCCTCTGTCTCCTCAACGCCAAGGACCTTTGCCTTCGGATCTGCCTCGTCGGAAATGTATTCAGAAAACAACATCGCAGGCAGAATTCGCCGGATTGCATTCTCATAATTCCATTCGACGGCAAGTCGCGTATTCCACTTGATCGTTCTGTTCTTGGGGATCCAGCCGGTAACCACCTCATGAGCTCGAGGGCCCGGAGCATTGTCAAAGGAGAACAGACGTCCGATAAGCACATAGTCTTTCAGTTCCTTGTACACGAACCGCATCGCGGCCAGCTGATGTCGCTTGATGATTCAGGATTCGTCCGACAGCGGTGCCGAATAGGCCGGGACAGTGACCACTTCATCCTTGTTGACGTTCTCCCCGGTTTCCCGCAGGTAGCTGTACGAATTGGAAAGGCGAACCTTTTCGAAGATTTCAGTCTTCAGTTCCTTTCCGCTTTCGGTGATCTGCACCACCTTGACGGCCGTGTTTCCTTTGACGATGAAGTCGTCGTCGACATATCCGAACGGACCGGCGCCGGTAAACAGCTTCTGAAAGATTCTGCCATTTTCACCCTGCAGGGCATCGTTCGTGTCATACTCAAACTCCTGCATAAAGCTGGATCGCTTGCCAAGCACCTTTGGCCCGTCAGGACGTTCGAACGGCACATAGCCTTCGTAGGCTAGAAAGCATCTCTCTGGCAGCGCGTTGGCCGAGCATACGACGGGCGCTATCAGCAGTGCGGTGAACACAATCGTGACAGCAGAGGAACGGGTGTCACCGAGTCTATTCCGGAATGTCATTATGAAATCTCATCAGGCGGGACCACCATGAAGCGGTTTGGCAACAGCGTGGTGATTGACGTTGAACTTGTTCGTCGTGAACAGCCGTGTATCCGTGAAATTCAGTTATCTGTGAAATTCAGCGTTGCCGGAATCAGGTGTCGGCGAACAACAGTCTGCAGAGCGGAGGGCCAGTCATCCTTGTCATTCATGTAAACGATCGAAAACTGTGACTCGGAATCGTTGGAATTTGCGAACATCTGCCATTTTTTGAGGTGCTCGGCAGAAGTCGGGTCCTTGAGAACCTCCGCGCGAGTCCCGGTCAGAACCAAGATCAGCGAGGAAGGGACGGGGGAATCGATGTTTGGAGGGGCGCTTTCCAGATCTGTGCAGACGTGCACGACGATCAATCTGTTCACGTCTTTCAGTGCCGGATCCGCAAGAACAACACGCATTCCGTTTTCTACCTGACCGGTAAACTTCGGCTTGTGTGAACTGTTGCCGTCAAGAAAAACATCGATACTGCCGCTCTGAGCCACGCCACAACGGATACTGTATTCCGAAATCAAATCCATCCAGGCTTCAATCTCATCTTCCATCCTGCGGAGTGCATCAGTCGCTCTGCCGAGGAACGGAAAATTCTGCGTCGTTTCGGGGAAGAGAACGAGAATGTTTTCAGCACCGTTGACCGGAATCCTATCCCGGGCCACTGTTTCAAGCTGTCGGGAAAGACGGTCGACCTCTGTACGAAAGGCGTTTCGCAATCCGCCCTTGTTGATTGTATGATCCATCGCTGCGGCAACTGCGTTCATGAATGCCACGTATCCCAGTTCATCATCACTGGCTTCTCCGCTTTTCCACTTTTCATAGTCCGTGAAATATCCCTTGTACTTTTCGTTCATTCGGACGGAAACGATTAGTTCATCTCTGGTTGATTTTGCCTCGTTGATCTCCTTCTGCAGAGCAGCGAGTCCTTTGGTCATCTGTGCTTTTTCAATCTGTTCCGGCGTCGGCCGTTTCATTTCCATGTCGGCGATCTTGGTTTTGATGCTCTCTGTGAGCGTGTTCAGATCATTTAGCGTTTTTCCATGATCTTTGAACTCTCTGCTCTGCCGTCCTTTGTTTTCAAGCTCTGTGTCCATGGTCGCTGATGTCGGGAGCTTGAGCTTGTTCTGAATCCTCGTTGCGATATCACTGATGGCGTCATCGGAAAGTTTGTTCAACGGTGTTGGGCGGTCCTCCAGTTTATCGAGTTTTGTTGAAATCCTGGTGAGGTGCGCGTACACGGGGTCCAGTGCGTCCCCCGACGACCCCGGATTCTTCGCAAGCCAGCAGGTCGCTACGGATGCTCCTGCACAGATGACCAGAAGAAAGTACATAATTAACGTTGACGCCATTTCCGTCCATGTGACTTCCAGAGCGTCATCCAGCGCGCTGTGTTCTCGGGTTCGCTTCGAAGCGTTTCCGCGTTCCTTTGCAGATTTGTTTTTGCTCATGTTTGTCTCACGAAGTCGCCGAGAGGAACTGGCGCGTATGTTTTCCGGGGGATGTTTGTCACAGGTTCGTTACTTGATCAGCTGCCGCAGCCGACGCACCATGAGGGAGTCAGTTCCGCCGATGGGAAAAATCTGAGACTTCTGAAGACGCTGCACGACGGGAATACCGTCATTCCTCAGATCGTCACCCTTCTGATTCATCCCTGACTGATCTCGACCGTCGATGTTTCCGCCAATCCAGAACAGATAGAAATCACCGGAAGGTCGCAATTTCCAGTCAGGGTTCTGAGACATCGGTTCGGGGTGAACCCAGATCATAACGGTAGTTTGCGCACCGGATTTCCCGGCTGTCGCGAACGCCGCGTCCAGGACCGTTTTGGGATTCGAGCCGAGTGAAACGAATTCATGGTCGTCAGAGTAGACAATCGGGGCACCAGAATTCGCGTCCACAATTCGGACAAGCCCGGCGAATTCCTCCAGCGGCTCCAGTCGTTCGGTGAGCTGCTCTTTCGACTTCATGTGGTCATTGACCACCAGGATCACGACGGCTTCGGGCACCGTGTCCAGAATCTCAAGCTGCCATGTTTCGCGGGCAGACGTCTGCCATGTCCAGTCTGACTCCGGCGGGCGGATGAATGTGAGATCTGCCAGAATTTTTTCTTCCAGCTGCAATGAGTCACTGACCGCAGTAAGACTGAGTACTGCTTCGGAACTGCCTTTTGAAAGAAGAATTTCGCCCCGAACTTCGGCCCCCTCTGTTGTCGGATTGCCGTCCGTCCGAACTTCCTTAAGCAGGTCTTTTCCTGAGACCTGACCGGATTGCAGACGCCAGGAAATCTGCCGGTCAGCGCCGGCCGTCACGCCGCCGGCGAGGCGTGCAACAAATGTTTTTGATGGCTGACCTTCGGCGAGCGATACCTTTGAGGTGTCCGGCAGCGTTTCAATGACGGCTTCGGTCGCGTCCGTAATCGTCAGCTCGACGGGTATGCGATCTTGAGCTACCAACACACCAATATCCACCGGCAGGTCGTCTTCAAAAGTGATCGCATCCGTATTCGCCAGCACGGCGAAGGTTAATCTGGAAACATCGTGTGTGAATGCCGCCATCGGCGGGTCAATGGCGATGTCGTTGCCCTGAAAGTCTGGCCGGCACGAGACGGTCAGACCTTCCGGAATAGCGCCGCTTGCCAGTTCCACCGTCAATTGTGTCTCTTTGCCTTCAGCAATACCCTGCTGGCTCAGCTGCGCGCGAAACAGAAGATTCCGGGGCAGTCGGAGCGGCTCACATTTGATGATCTGCTCAGAATTCACGAGCTCGGCCAGTTCGCCAGGCAGCACAGACACTTTGAGGAACGCCGGATTGGTCTTCACCGGGTTACCCGAATTTGGAATAACCTCGATCGTGTTGCTTTGTTCCGTTTCAGCCATGATTCTGAAAACAGATCCGTTGTTTTCTGCCGGCTGATAGTGATTTCCTTCAATGGCAGACCCGCCGAGTGAATACTTGAATTCAAGGTCATTCGGCAGTTCGTCATCAGTCTCAATGAAGACATGCACGGGGGCTCCCGCCGTTGTAAGCGGGGCGGCCACCAGGCGGACGGATGGCATTCTTGGCGGTAAAGTGACCGTGTGTGTTTTGTTTTCTGTCCGGTAGTCGCCTTCATAGAAGGTGATTTCAATCTTCTCCTCGACCAGTTCATTCCATCGATATGGTGGTGCGTCGCTGTTAAGAAAATGAAATGCATAGGGCAGGCGGAATTTATCGACCCCGGCCGGAATCGTCCGCTGCAGCGAAATCTCTTCTGACGCGGTGTGCGAAATCGAATACCAAATTTCTACAGGCCGATTGAACGGACTATCAATGTCAAGCTCAACAGTACCTGCCGCCATGCGATCAGCATGTTCAGGGCACCGGGGATTCGAAACGTCGATGATATCCCAGTCAGGAGGACCATCCGGCACGCCTGAACTGGATTCCGTTGCTACCCAACGAAGAACCACTTGTTCATCCGGCTCAGGCGGAATTCCGGCATCGAGTGCGAACAATGTCCCGACGACTGACGCGGGCAGTAATGCAGCGATCCAGATGGCATGAAATTCCCAGTATCTAAGCATGATGAGCCTCAGTCGGCGAACTTTTCTGCATTGTTGTCGTCAGAAGACTCAAACGGGTCGTTGCCTCCGAACGCATCATTCCCACCGAACGCATCATTCCCACCGAAGGAGTCGTTTCCGCCGAAGGAGTCATTTCCGTTTCCTGACTTACTGTTGCTGAACACGTCGTCCTCCGTGGACGGTTCGTCGATGACCCACGGATCCTCCGGGGGTTTCTGCTGATCATCAGATCCATCGGAAGACAGGCCGTCCGCAGCGGCGAACGGGTCTTCGGCAGCGGCGAACGGGTCTTCGGCAGCGGCAAACGGGTCTTCGGCAGCGGCAAACGGGTCTTCGGCCGCACCGGCCCCAGCAGAATACGGATCGCCTTCGCCATATTCCCCGTCAAAGACATCCATGCCGCCCGTCAGATTCTCCTCAGACAACTGCGCTTCACTTTGCTGTTCGTCGTATTTCTCTGCCAGGTCTTTCGCATCGGCCGCTTCGACGACATTTGCTGATATCGGTGGATGAAGTTCGTCGAGCGCTTCGGTCACGACGGCAATCGCCGAGATCACTTTGCTGCGATTCATCAGAGAAACGCCGGCTGCCGTCAAAAGAACAACGCTGAATTGCCCCAGAGGAATCAGCACATGCAGAAAGTCGTGCAGGTCAGGCCTTGTCGTTGCGCCCTGTCGGACGAAGACAAAAAGAGCAACTCCCAGAACAGACAGGAGCGTTCCGCAAAGGGCACAGAGCATGTGGCGGAATGAAAAAAAGTCACAAATCCCGCTTAGGGAATCCTGTATTCGGATCTCAATGAAATGTCGACTGCCATGAAGTTCGTTGGATTCGACAAACGACTTTACCTTGTCTGTTGTCAGCTCCGAGAGTGCCTTGTTCAGAATCCGGCCGGACACCACGATGACGACCAGAAGAAACAATGAGAATCCGTTGGCGATATTCAGCCACGGCGACTGCGGATACAGCTCCGGCAGCGCAGTGACCATACGGATGACGGGAACGAGTCCCGCGCCGACAATGGCCGCGATCAGGCCCGGGGCAATCAGGCGTGCTGCAGAAGTTTCAGGAACAAGTGTTCCGGGCTGAGTCATTTGACTACCTTTACAAATTAATCACTTGCCCGTGCCAGTAGACTGCTCCATCCTTACGTTCTGCAACCGGACATATCATCACAGACTTTCTCGACCAGTCTTCTCCCCCGAGAACCGTCACGCGTGCCGCGTAATTGGGTCCGATTTCCGCGGAGTTTCGGTAGCTTTTCAGAATAAGATCGACGTGATCCCTTTCAGCGTAAGCTGCATATGCTTGGAAGAGCGGATCCAGCTGATTCAGCAGTTCCGGCACCTTTTCCTGCGGTATCAATCCAATTAATGCCTGCACCTGCTTCGCTGTTCCGGACAGAATCTGTTCGCAAAACCATCGACGCATTCTTTCCGGTTGCCCGACATTCATGTCCATCAGGGCCCATTGCCGCTGAGCTTCCCGGTCTGCTGAGACGTTGCCACCGAATTTTTCTATGGAATTCAGAAGCCAGTTGTGTTTTCTGACAGCTTCCGGCATTTTGCCCGCGGAAACAACAATTTCCGGCTGCCGAATGTGATTTACGAAGCCAAACTTCTGAACGCAGAGCCAGCCTCGCCTGATGTGTTCGTGAAAACGGACGGGCGTGTCTTCCGGGATGCTTTCACTCTGGTAGGCTCCGGAGGCATCAACTTCTTCGACAGGCAACAGCCGACTTCGAACGGATTCTGCCTTCACTCGAACCGCCGACAATTCCTGCATACCCAGCTTTCCCGAACTGCTGAGTTCCTCTTCCAGTTTTTCGAGACGGGGGATCAGTTGATTCAGTTCGGTTTCCCGCTTTTCATTCTGCAGATCTCCGATGCTGACGACCCCCAGTGAAACCAGAAGTGACTCAGCAACCGGTAACAGATCGTTTCTGAATTCGTCGTACCAACGCGCCAGAAAATCAAAAAGGCTGTCGTTGTTCGCGAAGCAATTCAGCACCGTTGTTCGCAGTGGCTTGAGCGTCTGGTTATCGCATTTTTGAAAGCAGAAAAGTTCAACAATGGCAGCTTTCGTTTCTCCATTGTAAGACTCTACGGGCAGTCCGAGTCGGACGCGTGGAAGTTTGTTTTGTGGGCCCGCTGATACATCCAACGCCTCTGCCGACAGCGATTCAGAAATCTGTGCCGACCATTTAATCCGGTCGTACTGCTCCTTAAACAGCTGCGGCACATCTGCAAGCTGGGTCGGCGAGGGAAACAGTTGGGTATTGGTTTCGTTGATTCCCTCTCTGAGAATGTTTAAAGCATGCTGAAGCTCCGTTGAATCTGAGCATCGCTGTAACTCCGTAAGTCTGTTCAACAGCTCTGCGCTATGCCCGACAGCAGTGGCATCGTCAGCCTTCAGCAACTCGCACACAAGACGGTACAGATTCCGGCTCGGCTCGGATTCGGTACATGGAATCTGAAATTCATGCCTCACCAGAAACTGTCCGATGGGATTCGGCGACGCGGGTTGAACCAGAAGACTGATCCTGCCGGGATGCCCTTCTTCACCGTCGTAACTGAATGACGCCGTATGAAATCCGACCGTTGCCCCTTCAACGACGTCCGCGGCTGAGGCAAATGGGGTTGCCAGCGGATGACACACCTGAACGCCCGCTTTTTTAAGAGCGTGACGGACGGGATCAAAATATTGGTAAGCATGCGATGTGAACTCATCTTCCCGCAGAAGC
>JBDOMX010000872.1:0-1797 GCA_039831615.1 Planctomycetaceae bacterium | reverse complement strand
GAGAACATCAAGCACAAGGCGATGTTCATGGTGGCCTACGATGCCGGCCTGCGACTGTCTGAGATTCGCAATCTGCAACTGGAGGATATTGACAGCCAGCGGATGGCGATTCGGGTTCGTCAGGGCAAGGGCAAAAAGGACCGTTATACGCGTCTTTCAACGGGACTGCTGCGGTTGCTGCGAGACTACTGGAACGAGTATCGCCCCACAGGGTTACTGTTTCCCGGTGCCTGCCGGCATAAGCCGTACGACCTTGCAACTCCCGGCCACATCCTCAAGAAGCTGTGCCGTAAAGCCGGAATCACCAAGCGCGTGACCATGCACACGCTGCGTCACAGTTTCGCGACGCATCTGCTGGAGTCCGGCACCGACCTGCGTGTGATTCAGCAGATGCTGGGACATTCCAACATCCAGACCACATGCCTGTACACGCACGTCTCACTCGGCCAGCAGAGTGACGCGCCCAGCCTGATGCAATTTCTGGAGGACGAGACCGCCCGTGACGCAGATCCGCCCGCCGAATCTGACGAGGAGACAGCCTGATGCAGTCTGATCTGGAAGTCGCCGATGTGTTTCTTGACGGAGTGAACAGTTTCCTGCGTCAGTATGGGCGCAGGCACTCACCGGAACAGCATAAGGTGTTACGAGCCATCACGCGGTGCCGCACTGCGGAACTCGGCGGGCAGGTGCAGTTCTGCCATGACTGCGGACATCAGCGAATTCAGTATCACTCGTGCAGGAACCGGCATTGTCCGAAGTGTCAGGCGATGGCTCGTGCCGCCTGGGTCGACCAGCGGGAAGCCGAACTGCTGCCGGTTCCTTATTTCCATGTTGTGTTCACGTTGCCGCAGCAACTGGCTCCGCTGGCACTGCAGAATAAGCGTGTGCTGTACGGCATCCTGTTTCGGGCTGCAGCGCAGACGCTGCAGGAACTGGCACAGGATCCAAAGCACCTGGGAGCAAACAACGGCATTTTGATGGTGCTGCATACATGGGGTCAGAACCTGATGCATCATCCTCATGTACACAGCGTGGTGACAGGGGGCGGGATTTCCCCGGATGGGTCACGTTGGGTTTCCTGTCGACAGACACGTGCCGGCAAACCGTTCTTCATCGATGTGAAGATTCTGAGTCGTGTATTTCGGGGAAAGTTCATTTGTCTTCTGAAGCAGGCATTTGTCAAAGGTGAACTGCAGTTCTATGGCCAGCTCACCGAATTCGCTGAGGCTCCGGCTTTCGAACAGCTGTTGAACTCAGCCGTGAAAAACGACTGGATCGTCCACGCCAAACGTCCTTTTGGCGGACCCCAGCAGGTGCTCCGGTATCTGGCCCGATACACGCACCGCGTCGCCATTTCGAATCAGCGATTGCTGGACCTCAAAGACGGGCAGGTCCGCTTTCAGTACAAGGACTATGCCGACGAACAGCGAAGCAAAACGATGACACTGTTGAGCAGCGAGTTCATTCGTCGATTTCTGATGCACACACTTCCGTCGCGTTTCATGCGCATCCGTTACTCTGGCATTCTGGCTAATCGTTTCCGCAAACAGCGGCTTGACCAGAGCCGGATGCTGCTGGGGATTTCTCCGCAGGCACCCGTTCCGGCAAACCAGTTACCAACATCAACGACCGGTGGCGACGAGCAGGATGCAATGTCAACATGCCCGGTGTGTCGCCGTGGTCGCCTGCTGATCATGGAGTTACCAGCGTCATACACACTGCGACCGCCTCACTTCCTGACAAGTCCACGGCACACCTCTCATCAGATGTCTGTGCCCGGTCGATCACCACCTCACT
>JBDOMX010000176.1:0-7484 GCA_039831615.1 Planctomycetaceae bacterium | reverse complement strand
CGATTCACATCGTGATGATGATGTGGATAGATGTCGGGCTGAAGTGGCCTGAGATCAAAGGGAAACTGTGCCGGCGCATGGCTGAGTGAATGACTAAGAACCGTGTCCACCAGTTGTGGGTCCGGTGCATGGCCTGTCCCAAGACTGCTCAGGAATCGCACCACATCGTGGAGCTGTTGAGCTGTCATTGCAGTGGACAGCTCGTCCGGCATCAGCGTCCCGCCAGCGATTTGTTCTTCGATGTTTGTTTCGGGAACATGAGTCACCTTGCCGGTGGCAGGGTCACGAACGGAAATGTGCCCCGCTGTGTTCCTGTCGGCATACCCTTTGACCTGAAGGCCGTCTCTGGTTAGTAGAATGACGGTCTTGTATTCATCTGCGACTTTGCGCGACGGCCACAGGATTGATTCGATAATCTCTTCCGGCTTACGTTCTTTGCCAATCTTTGACAGGTCAGGCCCCACCGTGCCACCGTGTCTGCCGATGCGGTGACAGGAAATACAGGCGCCCTTCAATGATCCAAATGCCGCGATGCCTCGCTCAGCATGACCGAATGACAAAGCATGCGAAGCTGTCCGGCTGACGTATTCCGGATCCCATTCGCGTGTCTGTGGATCACAGCGCGCTGCATTGCCGGCGCAGATAAAACAACAAATCACAAGCAACACACGTTGAAACATTGAGACGCCTTCCTGGGGAACCGGGATATGTTTTCGTTCGGGGGATTATTCATTCGAAATGTAGGCCGGACCCAGCAAACCCGTGCAGTGCCGGAACTTCGGTCGCCATGTTGTTAAGATTCGCGCGCGTATTCTGCGGTTTGCCATTCGATGGGTTTGCGTCGTTCCGGCAACGCTCGCGACCTGCGGTCCGGCCTGCGTGAATCATTCGGGCTATCAGTCGGACGCGGTGCCGTCAGGTCGGCAGGCAGCATTCAGGATATCAGATGTCCTGCACGGGATCATGTTTCCGGCTCCCTCATGGCACCACCGAAACCCGTCAGACATATTTATGACTGGTGCAGTCCTTCCGCTCGCAGGATTTTTGCGAGCTCATCGGACGACGGGAACGGTCCGTTATAAGATCAACTGCTCAGCACGGAACACCGGGCCTTCAACACAAGTACGCCGGTAGTCCCAGTCATCCTCGCTGATTTTGACTTTCGTGACACAGCTGAAGCAGGCACCGAAACCGCATGCCATCGGTGTTTCCAGAGACAGCCAGCAGGGAACATCGGCTGCCAGACAGATGTCTCCGACCGCCTTCATCATGGGTTCCGGACCACAACAATAAACCTGAGTGTCAGCGGTCCCGACATCCAGCTGCTGAATCAGCAGATCGGTCACCAGGCCGTGATGCCCCAGTGACCCGTCATCCGTGGCCACATGAACATGCAGCCCCGGCTGTTTGAAGTCGTCCAGTCCGGCAGCGTAGTCAGCTGAGCGGACACCGTAGCACAGGGTGACCTGTTCAGGCTGCCGTGACAGAGTCCGACCCGGCTGGCCGTACGTCTGCAACCTCAGCGCTTCTCGTGCCACGCCCAAAAATGGTGTTTGGCCGATCCCGCCGGCGACACATACCAGTCTCGCGGATGACGGTACGGGAAAACCGTTGCCCAGCGGTCCCCACAAAGTGACGGGAGCACCGGGCTGCCAGGTCTTCATCAGCGAAGTCAGTTTGCCAACGACCACGTATCCGAATTCCACGCCGACGGGCTGGCCCTCATGGTCACCATAAATGTCGTAAAGGGCAAACGGACGGCCCAGGAGGGGATCACTGCCGGATGCCGGGCGGATCATGAAGAATTGACCAGGAGTAATCGCCTGAGCCATTTCCGGCTGCCGAATACGAACGGCCCACGTGTCACGGGCCAAAGGCCGCACGCCATCCACTTTGGCCTGATACTGCTGAGCGTGGGGCATCATCCCAGGAAAACAGTCGGAGTCATCAGGCATCGGACAGCAGGCTGAAGAGTCA
Organism: Planctomycetaceae bacterium; assembly: GCA_039831615.1. Classification (GTDB taxonomy): domain Bacteria; phylum Planctomycetota; class Planctomycetia; order Planctomycetales; family Planctomycetaceae; genus S139-18. The sequence continues at coordinate 5,507 of JBDOMX010000176.1, read as the reverse complement.
GGTGAGACAGGACACGTTCGAGCATAATGACTTGACGTTCAATATACGAGGGGCACCCTGCGACTCATATGGCCCACTGCTGCAGGTGATCTCTGCGCTGCGGTACCGGCCATCGCAACAGGCCCACTTGCCTTACTGCGGGATACCTGAACCGTTGTGCGGGGTCCTCTGTTGTGTGATCGGCTCACACCATCGGTGTCGTACGCTGGACGAGCTGCAATGGCAGCCCCCATGGATCCCTCAACATTGCAAATGTGTCTTCGCGCAACTGATGGACATCGGCCACGACCGTCGCGCCGGCCGCACGCAATCGAGCCGTATCGGCGGGAACGTCGCCTGATACGAATGCCAGATGCAGTTGAGCAGGTTCCATCTGGTGATAGTCCGGCAACGGTGATTCGCGATTCCCATAGATCTCGATCATGACTGTCCCGCTGTCATCAGTCAGAAAATGTGCGTAGGGCGAATCTGCCATGCGGCGAATCACCTTCATGCCGAGGTTGTCAACATACCAGCGAGCCATCAGGACGGGCTCCTCGACATTGAACGCTGTGTGTTCGATCTTCATGGACCTTTTCCTGTCGGGGGGTGAGGCTGTCCCCCAGTCAATTCGGGAACAGACCTCAATGTAGCAGTCGGCGAGATCCTTCCAAGTCGGCGAGTCCCTGGCAGATGGTGTTGCCCCCCGTTCTCCGCCAGTGAAGGTGCAATGGCAAACCGGCACACACTAAAAACGACCCGCCTGGCATCCGTCGTGGCCTGCGATTTCGCAGGGACTCGTGCGGTCCGATGTTTCAATAATTGGCAATGTGTCATCAAACGCAGTACAGTGTACCGGCGCGATTCTGCGCTCCGGGCCCTCATTCTGCCCACTGCCATCGCGAGATGATTTTAGTGATGCTGTATCAACTCTCAGTCTGTTTCCGCATCGGCGCTGTATGCGTCTGGATCGTGGCCGCCACCTGCTCCCGCGCGGACGACATCAGCTTCTCCCATGATATCCAGCCGATTCTGGCCAAACGTTGTTTTTCCTGCCATGGTCCTGCCGAACAGGAAGCCGGTCTGGCGTTTCATGATCGATCGCTGGCGACGACGGAATCCGATTCCGGCGCAGTGGCCATCGTGCCCGGCAAGCCTCAGGCCAGTGAGCTCATTCAACGTGTGTCATCCCACGACGAATTGACTCGTATGCCTCCCGAAGGCGAACCGTTGTCACCTGACGAGGTCAAGTTGCTGGCAGACTGGATTTCTGCCGGAGCCGTCTATGCGCCTCACTGGGCATTTGTGAAACCGCAGCGGCCGGCGGCCCCCGAAATCGGGACCATCAGTCACGCTCACAATTCCATTGACCGGTTTGTTCTCAAAAAACTCGACGCCATCGGTCTGACGCCATCACCACCGGCCAGTCCTGCCAAACTCGTTCGACGCCTGTACCTGGACCTCATCGGACTGCTTCCACCGTCCGCAGAAACGACTGCATTCGAAAACGGCGAAACAGAGTACTCTGACATTGTCGACCGACTGCTGGACTCAGAACATTTTGGGGAACGCTGGGGACGACACTGGCTGGATCTGGCTCGCTACGCTGACACTTTTGGCTATGAGCGGGATGATGTTCGGCCCAACGCCTGGCGGTATCGAGACTGGGTGATTCGGTCCCTCAACTGCAATCAGCCGTACGACCACTTTCTCAGGGAACAGCTGGCCGGTGATTTGCTTGACAGTCCTTCACTCGATCAACGCATTGCCACCGGTCTGCACCGGATGAATATCAGGAACAACGAAGCCGGAATCAACAAGGAGGATTATCGTAATCGCGAAATGGTCGATCGTGTCAATACGACCAGCACGTCGATGCTGGGGGTCACCCTGGGCTGCTGCCAGTGCCATTCGCACAAATACGATCCGTTCTCACAGACGGAGTACTATCAACTCTATGCGTTCTTCAACAACATCGAACTCAAAGATGCTGATATCGAAGGCACGTCGGCCGAACAGGAGAAATTCAAAAAGGCACAGGCCGAGCTGGACGCTCACAAGAAACAGCTCGAAGACCGAAAAAAGCTGATCGGTGAAATGACAGCGCACAATTCGTTTTCGGCATGGCGAGGTGACGACCTGGGCAGGACGGAACGTCTCATCAGCCTGCTGGAATTAACGGATCCGGTCTCGGCTGCGCTTCGTCAATCGGACAGTGATCCGGCAACCCTGGCTGAATTCTGGGATTCACTCGATGGTCGGGCGGACGACACCAGCAAAGCCCTCAAGCAGCTGTCGGTCCAAAGGCGACACCTGCCAAAACCCTACATCATGACGCTGGCCGAGGCGTCCGAAAACCGACGGTCCACACATGTTCTGACTCGTGGTGATTTTAAGCTGCATGGTCCGCAGGTTCAGGCCGGCACGCCGAACGTGCTGCCGCCGCTCACAGCTCGCGGAGAAGTCCCCGATCGACTGGATCTGGCCAAATGGATCACCAGCTCAGATAATCCACTGACCGCCCGCGTTGCCGCGAATCGCATTTGGTCACATTTATTTGAACGAGGCATTGTGACATCGGTCGATGATTTCGGGACGCAGGGTGAACCGCCAACTCACCCAAAACTGCTTGACTGGCTGGCTGTGGAATTCATGGAATCGGGGTGGGACCGCAAGCATTTGATTCGCACAATCGTTCACTCAGCGACGTACCAGCAATCATCGCGCGTTATTGAACCTGATCATCCGGATCATCAACACGCATTTGGACCGGACAATACACTGTTCGCCCGTCAGTCACGGTTCAGAGTCGAATCCGAGATCGTACGTGACTTGTTTCTTGATGCCAGCGGCCTGCTGCATCGCAGAGTCGGCGGACCCACAGTTCATCCCATGCTGCCGGCTGCCGTGAGCGACCTGGGATACAAGTACAAAACTCGCTGGGTTGTTTCTGACCAGCCGCAGAGATATCGCCGCGGACTGTACATCCATTTCAAGCGAACGAATCCGTATCCCACACTGTTGATGTTTGATGGCCCTGAAAGCAATGTGTGTCAGGCGATGAGAAACCGTTCGAACACTCCTCTGCAGGCATTGGCCACACTCAATGATCCGGTGTTCGTTGAATGCGCTCAGGCGCTGGGGCATTCACTGGCCCGCACGCAGGCAACCGACGAAAGCCGGCTGGAAATACTCGGCACACGGTGCCTGAGTCGAATTCCCGGTCCGCGTGAAGTGGGTGCACTTCTGCAATTGCTGAACGCTGAGCGGAGCTGGTACCGTGAGCATCCGGACGCCGCCGCCGGATTCGTCAACGAGTATTCTGCCCATCCCATTGAAGATCACGAAACAGGGGCATGGATTGCCGTTGCTCGAACCGTGCTCAATCTTGACGAATTTGTCACACGCGAATGATCGAGTGGGGGAAATCCTGCGCCGCCACGCTGCTCGCCTGCAGAATCAATCTCCACCTGCCTTTACTGCACCGTCCTCCTGCTATGCCCAACGACTCTTTATTCAAACACGTCCGCCGGGACTTTCTTACCACGTCGGCCAGCGGAGTCGGTGGAGTCGCCCTGTCGTCTCTGTTGAACGGGGAGACGCTCGCTGACGGGACCACCATGGCGGAGCGTCAATCGCATTTTCCTGCCAAAGCGAAAGCATGCATCTTTATCTACATGGCAGGTGGTCCCAGCCATGTCGACCTGTTCGATCCCAAACCGCTGCTCAACAGCCGTGACGGTCAGCGGATGCCCGACTCGCTGCTCGGCGAAGTCGAATTCGCATTCATCGAGAAAGACAAAGCGGTGCTCAAGGGGTCCCCCGCCAGGTTTCAGCAGCACGGAGAGTGCGGAATCGAATACTCGAATATGATCCCCGGCATCGGTTCCTGCGCAGATGACATTGCCCTGATCCGGACGATGCATGGAGAACAATTCAATCATCATCCTGGTCAATTGCTGTTGAGCTGTGGGAAAGCGGAACTCGGCCGACCGACGATCGGGTCATGGTTGCTCTACGGACTCGGCAATGCGGCGGAAAATCTGCCGGGCTATGTTGTCCTCACGGCCGGACGAGGTGCCAGTGGCGGATCATCGAACTGGTCCAGCGGCTTTTTGTCGTCGACGTATCAGGGCGTTCCGTTTCGCGACAGGGGCGATCCGGTTCTGTACCTTTCAAATCCGCCTGGTGTCGGCCCGAACAATCAACGAAGGACGCTTGACACCATTCGAAAGTTGAACGGGTTCCGTCTGGAAACGAACGCCGATCCCGAAATTGCCAGCCGCATCGCTCAATACGAACTGGCATTCCGTATGCAGTCCGCCGCTCCTGAACTGACTGATCTGTCGGGGGAAACTCAGGCAACACTGGATGCCTACGGTGTCGGCCGGCCATCGCCCCGTCCGACGGCAGAAATGCAAAGTGGTGACACTTACCACCGTTTCTCCGCCAACTGCCTGTTGGCCCGTCGTTTGGTCGAAAGGGGTGTGCGGTTCGTCAACATTATTCATGCGTCATGGGATCAGCACGGCAATCTGAAGCACGATCTGGCCTGGAACTGTCGCATGGCCGATCAGCCGATCGCAGCGCTGCTGAAAGACCTCAAAACTCGCGGTATGCTGGACGACACCCTTGTCGTTTGGGGCAGTGAGTTCGGCCGGACGCCGCTGGGACAGGGCAATGATGGCCGTGATCATCATCCACATGCCTTCAGTATGTGGATGGCCGGAGGCGGGGCAAAGGGCGGCACCGTTCACGGCGTGACAGATGAAATCGGCTGGGCGCCGGTTCAGGACGCGGTTCACGTCAACGACTTTCAGGCCACGCTGCTGCATCTGTTTGGTCTGGATCACGAACGTCTGTCTGTCAATCACCGCGGGCTCAACGTTCGCCTGACAAATCTTGAAGGCGAAGTTGTTCACGACGTGCTGTCCTGACTGGCTATCGGCGGAACAGGGCCCGTCGACATCGCTGCCGTGTCTGCGTACGATTGCATTCGTGATCTGTACGTCGGCTGCCGTGAGCGGGCCGACAACATCGCTATAGGCCTCATCCTGCATTTAATATGCAGAGCCGGTCAAACGCTGCAATCGGTGCAGGACTGCCGGACCAATGTCCGCTCGGACGCGGTGATTGTACGTCGATTCGATCTGATATTCATGCAGTGCTGACCTGAGCCGGACGAATGCTGCCGCACGAAACTGTCCGCAGGCGAGTTCAGGAATCCTCTGGTCGGCCAGCAACCTGAGATGCCGAGTGCCGGCGCTCGGTATTCCTGACTGGTAGAAAGTTTGCAGACCGGACAGACCGTTGAGGTGTGACAATCCGTCCTGGAAGAATTCTGCTCCGGCAGTGAGTTCTACGTGACCGGCACCCGCGTCGCACCCCCAGCCAACTCCCTGCAAATTCAGGGCTCCTGATCTCAGCGGAATATTAGGTGACACCAGTTTCGGGGTCGTCGAGGGTATAGCGAAGTCGAAAATCGGTTCCGGGGAATGTGGAATCGGTTGCATTGAGGTGGTCGAGCA
>JBDOMX010000864.1:0-1798 GCA_039831615.1 Planctomycetaceae bacterium | reverse complement strand
TGCCCATGCGATCGCCGCGGACACGGTTATCCTACGATCACAGCTATTCTACGATATTGAGATTGGCATCTCGACGGAACGGCAACGGGGAGACTCATTCTTCCTGATCACGGCCTGGCGTGACGGAAGTTCACCCGAGCCAATGGACAATTTGAATCTGAATGGCCGCAGTGCTCAGGCACCGTAACTTGGACTCAATCTGAGCCCAACCGAGACACGAAGGGGTGATTGCCAACCCAGAACGGACCACAACAAAACACAGCGGCTCCGTATTCGAACGGGTGCCCTTCTTTCGGCCAGCCGGTTTGCCGCACCGCTCAGCGTGTCCGGCCAGGACGCAGACGTGTTTCGAGAGACATTCGACACGTTTGATCCCACTCGCTTCCGCGCGAAGATCCCGCACCAGAGTACAACGGTTCGTAACGGTGTGCTTGGGACGCGCGGTAAGAGCGGCGGGGAGTATCCCTCGCTGTTCTATCTCGATGTGGAAGGCCAAGATCTCGAGATCTCGTTGCGTCACCGCCATCTTGAGGAGGGCGGGATGGTCTGGTTCTTCGTCGGCGGCGATGACGGCTTAGGCAGCGTCGGCCACATGCTGCGCGTCAAACGGCTTCACACGGGAATCCAACTTCAAATCAATGCACACTCACGGGATCCGAATCACCCCGATCGGTAGAACACCGGCCACCGGCCGACAAGGTCCGTGGCGTGTATCGACTGAACACGCGATTCCCCCGGGAACGTGCGGTTCTTTCAGCCGGCGTTTGGCGCGAGGTCAAGGAGCCCTCCCGGAGCCTCCTTGATTTTAATCCCCGTTAGAGTAACCCTGGAGAAGCACCGGCCACCACAATCGAAGAAAGCGAAACGATGACTGCTACGAATTGTTCTCACTACCGCTGCCTGGCATCGCTCTTCGCCTGCGTCCTTCTGCTCAACGCTGTCTCCGCGGGCACGGCCAAGGCCTCCGCAGCTTCTCCAAATTTCGTCATCCTGCTGACCGACGACCAGAGCTGGGTGGGAACGTCGCTGCGAATTGATCCCGATGACGCCCGAACCAGGAGCGACTACTTCCTGACGCCAAACGTCGAACGGCTGGCCAGGACGGGAATGCGTTTCACGCGTGGCTACTCCCCGGCTCCCTATTGTTGTCCAACGCGACGCAGTCTGCTCATCGGTCAGACGCCCGCGCGGCACATCTATCAAAAGGATCAACGCAACTGGACGACACGCTATCGTGAGCAACTTAGTCTCCCGCAAATGTTGAAGCGCGCTAATCCCCAATACCGGTGTGCCCATTTCGGCAAGTGGGACATGCGCTTCGACGACGTGACGCCCGAGGAGATGGGCTACGACATCAGCGACGGCTACACCGACAATGGAACCGGCGGCGGCAAGGGCTCCGGCGGTCCGGCCGCCAGGCAGGATCCAAAGCAAATTTTCGGCATCACCGGGCGCACGTGTGACTTCATGGAACAACAGGCGAAGGCGGGGGCGCCTTTCTTCGTGCAGGTCTCCCACTATGCGGTCCATCTGGACATTTTCTATCGCGAGAAATCACTGCAAAAAGCGCGGGCGGCGAAGCCGGGCCAGAAGCACTCGATGCCGGAGTTCGCAGCCATGACCAGCGATGTGGATGAAGGCGTTGGCGTCGTTTTGAACAAAATCCAGTCGCTCGGATTGGAGAACTCCACCTATGTGTTTTTCCTGTCTGACAACGGTGGCCGCAACACCGTGCCAGGTCAGAAAGGAAAGAAGCTGCATCGCAATCACCCTCTGCGTGACGGAAAGGGTTCGGTGT
>JBDOMX010000291.1:0-1800 GCA_039831615.1 Planctomycetaceae bacterium | reverse complement strand
ACGGGAGTCGCCATAAAGTAGATGAGATCGTAAGGGCGTTCTGAAGCGTCAGGCCAAGCCATCAGTGCGAGTGATTCACTCTTCAGCTTTCCGACAATAAACGCAGCACTGATGATGCTTCGATCACGGTAACCCAGCAACAGATCGCCGGGAACCATTAAATCCCAATAGCGTTCGTCATGTGCTCCTGAATGTCCAGCCCAGAGAAACGCTTTGCCATCAGAGTATGCCCGTCGGAGCGTTTCGCTTTCCTCAAGATCCGTCAAATGTTCCAAAACATCTTCCAACGCGATCCCGTTCACGACGGTATCCTGAAAGTGCTTCTGAGCCGCTGAATTCGCGGCGGAAAAGATAAACGCATTGGACATCTGGAATTGGTCCTGTTCGAATCACAGTTTGTTGTATTTGGTGGCGTTGCCCTTCGACTTATCGACGGGGTACCGCGATTCATTGATCGCGAGCTTTCGTTCTGCCGCGTCCATCAGGTCAATGTTGGCTACGTTTGCGAATTCTGTCAGCAGCAGCAGAACATCGGCAACTTCCTGCGAAATTGCATCTGCCGAGTCAGGAATACTCATTAAGTGATTCGCTTCAACGTTGGGAATCCATCGGAAATGTTCCATGATCTCCGCTGCCTCAGTAGCGATTGCCATGGAGAGATTCTTCAGGTCATGAAATTGCGTCCAGTCTCGTTCCGCCGTGAAGTTCTCGACTCGATCTTTCAAGTCCTGCAGGGTGGAGTCGACATCTTTCATGTATACGATCCTTCTCTTATCTCTGGAGGTTGTTTGCCTAGGGTATCGTCGTTTTCCGGCGAACGAAAAGCAATCGCCGCTCAACCGAACAGGCGAGCGTAGAGAACCGCACGTGCCAGCTGGGCAGCGACCGTCGTTCGATACTCGAAAAGTATCGTTTAGGGTTCGTCCCAGAATCCCACCGAAAAGAGACGGTTCCAATGATCTTTTGTGGGCCGAATAGCGTATCGAAATAGGTACAGTCTATTTGATACCCTTGGAAGCTGATCAATGGTCAAGAATCTGAAGAAAACAGCCTGCTACGTGCGAGTCTCGACAGTCGGGCAAAATGAGGCAGGGCAAAGAGCTGAAATCAAGAAATGGCTCGAAGGCAACCTCAACAACACGCAAATCACAGATGCCGGACTGGAGCACCTGAAAGGCCTGACCAGTCTGGAAGAACTTCTCCTCGCCGCCACGCAGATCACCGACGCAGGACTGGAACACCTGAAAGGGATGACCAGTCTGATAAGACTCGACCTCAGCGACACGCCAATCACAGATGCGGGACTGGCATAGATTAAGGCCGCTCTGCCGAAATGTGATATATACGGTCCATAAGAACGCCAACACCTCAACCGAAACCGGCGGACAACTAGCAGGCGGCAAACAACAAATGCAGGTCGTGAAGAACATGCTGACAAGTGATCCGAACAAAGGGCCATATATGAAACCGTTTTTCGTACTGTTGTTACTTGTTGCTGTGGTTGGGTGTGGCAATTCGGACACGTCACCTGACGAGCAGGACCAGACGCAGGCTGGTGATCCGATTGTGAACAGCATCGGCATGAGTTTAGTGCAGATCCCCTCCGGAACATTCACGATGGGCGATGCAAACGGTGATGACCGTGAGACGCCTCATCAGGTGACTTTAACGAAGGGTTTTGAGCTTGGCGTGTATGAAGTGACGCAGGAGCAGTACGAGCAGGTGATGGGCAGTAATCTGAGCCATTTCAAAGGCCCACAGAATCCTGTAGAAAGAGTGAGCTGGGACGACGCTGTCGAG
>JBDOMX010000726.1:0-1800 GCA_039831615.1 Planctomycetaceae bacterium | reverse complement strand
GTTGGATACTCTTCCTCGACTTCACAAGCCTGCCACAACCTCAAGGTCTACTTGATGGCTATGTTTGATCTCAAAACAACCCGCCCCCTGATGATTCTGGGCCTGGTTCTTTCATTTAGTTCGGAAGCATCGGCGCAGCGTAGTCGGGGTGGTTCAGAAACTGATCTTCTTCGGCGTGAGGAAGTTCACGGTGAACTTGGGCTGTCTGAAGAACAGTCGAAGAAACTGCAGGAACTGCAAGCGTCGTCGCAGACGACTCGCGAGCAGTTTGAAGAGAACCGAAAAAAGCTGGAAGCAGCTGAAACGGACGAAGAAAAGACGAAAATTCGCGAAGAGTTCGGCCAGGCCATCATCAAGGCCAGAACTGTTTTTCAGGACAACGCCCTGACGATTCTGCAGGATTCTCAGCGTAAGTCACTGCGAGGTTTGTATCTCACTAATGCGGGTCCACGCGGTCTGACCAACGAAACTCTGGCCAAAGAATACGGTCTGGACGAAGAGCAAGTCAAAAAGATTGGCGAACTCAGCAGTGCTCAGCGCACGGCCTCACGTGCACTGGGCTTTGATGCCTCGGAAGAAGAGCGGGACACGTTCAACACGCAGTGGCGGGCGAAGTACACGGCTGTACTGACGGCGGATCAGAAGTCTCGGTATGAAAAGGAATTGGCGCAGGCACCGAAGCCGCAGGAAGAGTCGGTCGCTGAACGAACCGATCCGGCAGGCACGAATACGTCGCAGGATGATGCACCACAGGGTGACACGCCGCGCGGGCCCATGAATCAGCCTCCACCCGGAGTGGAATCCGTTGCCAGTTTTGGCGGCAGCGTTGTGCCTGGTGAAAGACGTCTGGTTGAAGAATTCACATTCAACTTCCGCTATGCACCATGGGATCAGGTGCTGCAGATGTTTGCCGACGGAGCCGACCTGACACTGGATCTGAATCAGCTTCCACCAGGGACATTCAGCCATATTGATGACAATACCTACACCGCCAAGCAGGCACTGGACGTGATGAATGGTTACCTGGTGCGTAAGGGGTTTGTCATGGTTGAGAAGGACAATTTTCTGATCGTCCTGAACGGCGACAACGGAATTCCACCCAGCCTGATTCCTGATGTCAAGGCGGAAGAACTGTTGAAGATCGGCGACGAGCTGGTCGTGGGCGACAATGAACTGGTCAATGTCACCATTGCCGTGGACGAACTGGACGCCGGCCGCGCCGCTCAGGAAGTCGAAGCTCTTCTGGGACCAATGGGCAGTCTGATTGCGTTGACGGAATCGAAGATTCTGATTGTCACGGACATTGGAGCCAACCTGCGTCGGATTCACGGTTTGCTGACGGCAGCAATGAACAAGTCAAAGCCCGATGCTTTGATTTTTACGGCCTATCACCTGAGGAATATGGATGCTGAGGAGGCGGAAATCGCCGTGATGACTCAGTTTGGCATGCGACAGAACGTGGCCAACGTCAGCGTCAGTGCGGAAGAGCGATCTCGGGCACAGGCACGCAGTCAGGCCTTTAACCGTGGTCAGACTCCTGCACCGGCCGCCAAGACCGAGCCGGAGATTCAAGTCGCGGCGGACCTGAGATTGAACAGCCTGCTGGTGACGGGCACGGCCAGGCAGCATGAACTGGTAGCGACGATCATCGAAACGCTGGATGTTAATGAAACACCGTGGGGCGATCCGTTGACACGAGGACGCAAGGGCACGTATCTTGAGGTTTATCAGGTAAAGTCCGCCGATGCCGGTGAAGTCACAAAAACACTGACAGCGATGAACATCCCCGGTGTGCAGGTG
>JBDOMX010000404.1:0-7499 GCA_039831615.1 Planctomycetaceae bacterium | reverse complement strand
CGCGTGGGGATTGTACGACATGCACGGGAATGTTTATGAGTGGTGTACGGATTGGTTTGATTTTCATCCGAAGCGGAGCGGCTCGGTGACGGATCCGACGGGGCCTTCATGTACAGCGAGCAATGGAATCAATACTGGAATACACTCGCCACTTAAAAAACACTATCCGTTACTGCACCCGCCACGGTCTCGGTCGGGAACTTAGTTGAACTTCCCCCTTAATAGTGCTACCGTCGAAGTCCCGTCCGGACCCTCCGCACATGCCCCACCCAAGCAGAACAGTGATGAACACGCACGAAGCTGCCATTCCGCTGCTGCCAAAGGTTACATGCCCAACCTGTTGGCATGAATTCCCGCCGGAAGACGTGCTGTGGGTTGCGATGCATGAAGACCTGACGGAAGACCGGATTGCGGCTTCTGGAACAGACAAAGAACAGCTTCGTTTCTTGCCGTCTCGATTCGATCTGAAAGGGTTCGCACGTGACGAAAAAGGTCGTGAGTGCAGTGAGCTAGCGTGTCCGCGGTGTTTGAATTTCATCGTGCAGCCGCTGATGCAGATGAAGCCGCTGTTTCTGTCTATCTTTGGTGCGCCTGGCAGTGGAAAATCGTTTTATATTGCCGCCCTGATTCGTGAAATGAAGCGGACTTTGTTGGCACGGTTTGAGCTGAGATTCCAGAATTCGTCCGCCAGAGGCAACCGCCTGATTACCGACTACGAACAGACATTGTTTGGTGACAAGGGCGACAGCCAGTGGGTCAAACTGGAAAAAACTCAGGGACAGGGCGACCAGTGGTACTACACGGCACGCATCGACGACCAGGACATGCAGTTTCCTCAACCATATCTGTACGCCGTCCAGCCCGGCCCCAAACATCCGCACATCGGCTTACAGAAGGAACTTTCACGAGTCATCTGCCTGTACGACAATGCCGGCGAACAGTTCCTGCCCGGTGCTGTGACCGGTCGGGCACCGGTGATCGACCACCTTGCCAAATCCGAGGCGCTGTTGTTTGTGTTTGACCCGATCCAAGAGGCGGATTTTCGCCGAGCGTGCGAAGGAAAGAGTGACGATCCACAGGTGACACGAGCACCCTTCCGCTATCCGCAGGCGGAAATCCTTGCCAAAGTCGCGGAGCACGTTCGCAGTCTGACGCGACTCAAAGAGGCCGATCTCTACGACAAACCGTTGATCGTGATTGTCAACAAGTACGACGCATGGAAGGGATTGCTGAACGGCCAGCCCGACATTTTTGACACAATTGTTTCCGCGGGTCGTACGGGCGGGGTCGGCAATTCTGTCCTGGACCTCAAGAAGTTGAAGACTGCGTCGGACGGGCTCGAACAGGTTCTACTCAAGCTCACACCACAGATCGTGAACGAAGCACGCAGCTTCGCGAAAGATGTGATCTTTATCCCCGTGACAGCCACCGGCATGGCACCGCGCGACGCAGGCGATGACGACAACGGGCACCCGAACCTGCTGTTTAAGCAGGGACAACTGGAATCCCGGTGGGTCGAGTTGCCCGCGCTTTACGCACTTCATTGTGCAACCGCTGCGGCCGAAGGCCAAGCACTAATTCCGAAGATGTAGTGAGCCATCGACACAGGAGTTGGAGACGTGAGTCAGGAAATCGTATACACATCGGCGGAACGCGGGCTTCGCGAAGGAAGTACGGGCTTTTGCACGGTTCGTTCGACGCGCGGGATGCCCCGGAATCTCTCGTCACTGCTCGAACAACTGACCGCCTACAACCATCCGTTCGATCCGTATCAGACCAAAGTGGAGGAACACCCGGTCAACTTTGCACACTACGTTTCCAGACTGGGCGGGCAGCGGCATCACATTCTCGGCCGCATCGCCAACGCGCCGCTCGACCATACCAGCCGCTCGAACAAACTGGCTCATTTGATTGCGTTCGATGAAGCTGAGCTAGATTTTTCGAATACGGACGGACCTGCCGCCAATGCTGATTGGCTGAATCAACACTGGGTCACGCAATGGAAGGCGGATGCCGAACCCGGCATCCTGCCTGACCAGAATTGTGTCCGGCTGCCGGGGACAGCCAGGAAGCCAAAGCGCTGTGAACTCTGGGAAAAGGTCACCGGCAATGCGAAATGGGCGGCCGTGCTTGCCAACACCATACGCGAGCGAGGCGACAAGCCGGTTTCGATCATCTTCTCTCGTGAGCAGAAGCATCTTTGTCTGGGCCTTGTTGTTGAAGCGCTGAGCCTGCTCCCGCCACCAGAGCGATGGGACGTTTCCTTCAGTACATTTTATTCGGGCAGTCTGCCCACAAAAGTCTCGTGCCGCTGGCAGTTCGTCCTCGATTCGACCGATCTGGCCAGGAAGGCTCGCCGCAGTGTTCGCAGCAATGCGATCGATCTTCCGAAAATAAAGCACGAAAACCTGGAACCGGAAGAAAACGAACTCAGCGAATTCGCAGAATCAAGCGACCGTCTATGGCTGCGAAAGCCCGCCGGAAAGAAGACCGGGGTCGCGAAGACCGCGTCTCCACCATCGGCTGGACCGGGCGCGAAAAAAACGTCGGTTTCTCCCGCAGACGACGACTTTGTCGACGACACTTATGGCATGGAAACGGGTCACGCTGGCAGCGATGTGTACGATCTCAGCTCGCCTCCGAAGACGCGTCAAAAAAAGAGACAAAAACTCCAGAAGTACGACGACGAACGCTCGTTGGCGGAACGCTATGCGGTGCCCGCGCTTGTCGGTTTGCTCGTGCTTGGCTGTGTCGGAGTCATTGTCGGACCTGGACTGTGGAATGATTCGTCGACGTCGGACGAATTCTCGCAGATAGGGGTCAGCAGCGAAAAAGGGAGCGTCACACAGCAGGCGAAGGCCGCAGACGCACAACGCCAGCGCGAAGAGCAGATACAAGAGAAAGCGGAGGAGCGGCGTCGAGATCAAGAAAGGATCGACAAACAGGCGGCTGCGCAGGTGCTGCAAGAGCCAGTTGAGAAAAAGACCCCCGTCACCGAGTCAGTAGTGACGGAACTGGTCGGTGTCCCAGCACCGGAGAATTTCTCGCCACCGCCCAAACGCAAGCCGCTGGAATTCATACGTAAAATGGGCGAGCGTTTGCTTCTGAAATCGCCGCGTAAAGGCGAAATGGAACTTGCGGAAATTTACGTGGACTCCTCCAAAGATTGCGATCTTAAGATTCTTGGCCAAGCGGCCGTTCTGGACAAATTGTCTGTCTTTAAGATCACCACCACAGACACCGAAAACGGCCGGACCTGGTCCATTAAAAAAAAACCAAAACACGGCTTAATCGGCCAGCAGGACATCGGAGCCTTCTCGTTGCGAAAGGGGAAGTTGTTTTTTAAGTGGGATCCCAAGAACTTAGACGCCGAACTGCGAAATTGCCAATTGCAACTGAAGGCACGCAATGCAATCGTCCGTGACGACGAAGTCAATTGCACGATGCGTGAACCGGAACAGATTTCCGTATCACGTCTTGACTTTCAGAAAAAAGTGCGGGACCTATTGTTGCTGAACGCCGGCGAGATCCAAAATACAGACTACATCCGTCTGGATTTGACCATTGATGGACTCCCACAGCATCACAAAATAGAAGGGTCAGACAGGTCAAAAGGGCCAGAAGCGTCCCGCGAACTGCAAATCGACAAAAAGACGACAACAATTCATCTTTTCGAACCGCAGCGCAGCGACGAACCCCAACGGCAGGGCAGCGAGCAATCCCTTGTCGAGATCGAATTCTCGCTCGTCGCGAACGCACAGAAAGCAGTCTATCTGCGTCGCAGAACATGGCTGAACTGGAGTTCGTATGAATTTCCAAAGAACGTTATCAATGAAGAGACGCCGTTGAAAAAGAATTTGCTTTCGAATCCGAGACAACTAGAGAACAAGGACATGATTACCAGTAACTTGTTTGACAAGATTGACGGGTCGAACGATAAAAGCAAAGGCATCTTCAAAGACTGGCGTGAAAAAGTCATAGCGTTCATGGAAGGACGCGAGAAACATTTGCAGGGGTTGAAAAAGTTGGATGGGCAAAATGGCCCTACGCCTCGAGCAAGAAAAAGACAGGACGAAGTCAAATTCGAATTTGATTCCGCAAAACGGTTTCGCGAAAAACTGGACTTTGAGATCCAGATGCTGGATGAGATGCCGGAACGGCTCCAAAGAGCAAAGGACATGCTCGACAAGGTCGCCAGTGACACAAAGATCGACATCGAGCTGTCAATCTACGTACCTGATGGTGAACCGATCATACTGGTGACAACCGGTGCAGAATGATGACGATGACCCGAAGAAACGCAATTCAGCGACACAGCAACAGCGAACACCGACATGGCGGCTCGATGAGATGCCGTGTGCATCGACCATTGTCCAATGAGGTGATGTCATGACCGGTCCGCCTGCTTTGCCGAAGAGTCCGCCGACTATCCCACGGGAGACGCCACCGAACCTGTCGGCCACCATGGGATCGTCGACCGCCGGCACCGGACTGTTTTTTGTTCCGGTCGGGCTGAGCATGCTCGGCAGTATGCTGGGAGTGGTGGTGGTTTGCGGCGTCATGGTTTTCGGATTCGCAGGGCGATCGACGTCGTCGAATGAGTTCAGTGATCCATTTGCTGATGTCGTTGCTGAATCGGACGAGGGTTCTTCGACAGACCCAGCAGCAACGCCGTTGGGAAATGCAGGAGAGGGCATAGATCCGGAATCCAGCGGGGATCCAGAAGTCGCAATGTTGGACGGCGACAACCGGCAACCGTCATCGGCACCTTCGGAAATTGACTCCGGGAACACAGCGGAAGAAGGAGGTTCTTCTGGTGAGACCGAATCGGCAGGTAGCTTATCCCAGACGTCACCTGACAACACGGAATCCAGCTCAGAGCGTCCGCTGGACGACGTACGCTCGCACCAGAAGCTGCTGCCAATCGTCGGCGGTGCAGTTACCGATGGAAGTATTGCCCTCTGCAAAGTCGGTGTCAGTGATCCGAAGCAGTGTGCGTTGCAGTTGATCGATGCCGATTTTTCCGATCCTGCCGGTACGATTCTGGAGTTGAAACGGCGCGACGAGGACGAAGCAGCCCAATGGGATGTCCTGCAAAAGGTGACCAACGGCATTGGCCGCAATGAGACGCTTGGGGCATTTGAACTGAAAGGCGAGACGCTGAGTTTTCGGTGGCGATCCGGAGTCAGCCGAAGTTACCTCCCCTTTTGCCGGTTGAGGCTCACTGCGACGGATCAAAGCGGCGAGGATTCGGAAGTCTGTACGCTCTGGAAACCCTTGCGGGCGGCCGCAGTCAAGCTTTCGTTTCAGACAACGTCCGGAATTGTTGCACTTGTCCCTGACGAAATGCCGTTGCCTCCGGTCGATTGCCTGGGTTTGGAAGTCCGGCTGGACGCGTTTCCCGAGACCGACTTCCCTGAAGCCAAAGTCCTTAAGCCCGGGCAGCCCGCCGAAATCGTCGTGATCGACCCGGAAACAGGTGGCGATCTACTCACAACGAAGTTGGAATACAGGGTCGATCGCGGCCGCCCCCACCTGACGTACGCGCACGTGGCAGCCATTCTTAAGGTCAGTGTCCGTGGAAATCAGGTCAAATCGGAACGGGTTTCGAAACCGTTTGCAAGCAAACACTTGGGGAAACTCAAGTCCGATGCCGAGCGCGCTCACAAGAACACTGAGAGAACTCTCGACCGCGAATTGGACCGTCTCTCGGGAGGGGCGGCGGTTCGCCAAAACCCAGCCGCCCAGCGACAACAGAAGAAACTGGAAGAATTCTGTGACGGGCTTGAGGACGCGTTGCTCGAACTCGAAGACCAGGAAACGTGGATAGACACGGCCGCGCAAGTGTGCAGCGAGATCGAAGCGGATGGGAAAATTCATTTGCGATTATTTCGCACCACAAACGACGGTGATGACGTGGACATTTTGGTGACTCAGTAAATCGACCGGGGCTCCATCCGGTCCCGCGGCTCAGCCAATAAAGAAATCCGACAATGGCAGTCCCAGATCGTGCCGAAGTTCGACATGTGACCGATTCAATCCGCCGTATTATCGACGAGAGCAGCGAGCCTGCTGACGCCGACATGTCGCGCCTCTATCGAAACTACACCGCTTTCGTTGAGAGTGTCAACGAGGAACTGGAAGAGTGCGACAATCTGTTGGACCGCAACCAGGCAAGTGACGCAGTCCAGCGTGCGGAACGTTCGAATCTGCTTGAGCTTGTCGCAACATTGCAGTTTCCCGATTGCGAAGAGTGGGGTGATTACACGGAAGAACGTGGTTACGATCGACCACTGTCGCTTAGCGTAGCTGCTGCAAGTCGGCTCAGCAAATGCTATGGTCCCGCTCATCAGCGCGAGCCGTTGCTGCGCGAGCTGCGATGGCATTCTCTCGCCCAAAGCCCGCTGCGCCTGCGTCTGGAAGTCTTGTGGAGACTGCACGAGGCCGATAGTGAACCCGACACTTGGGAACCGGATATCGTTGAATTTGAAACCGAGCGATTCGAACAAATTGCCGTGGAACTTGAGCAGGCTGACTCGTCGGCGGATGTGAAACGACTGAGTTCACTCTATCGCGAATTGAAAAAACCGAACTGGATTTCCGAAAGGGATAAGAAACTCCTCTCGCAGGCGCGCAAGAGCCTTCTGCACCATCGTGCCCGGCGTGCACGTGGTAGCATTCCTCCAATTCTGAAGGAGTTGCGGAACGCGGAATCCGGTGGTCGCGACCGTATCGACGACGGACGCCGCCTGATGCTTCAACTGGGCAAGAAAATTGATCACGCCATGCTGAAGAAAGACAATGATATTTTCCGGCGTGCCCGTGAAGCTGTGGAATGGGTGGAACTGATTGATGATGAGGAACATGATGAAGCCGAATACCAGGATCTGCTGAAAAAACTTGAACACGCGTTGAATGAAGGATCGCCACGTGAGGCGTTGCGTCAGATCGAGCAGAAACTGGAGGCATGTGACGACGGCATTCCGTCACCGCTCCAGACGCGACTGGACTCGACGTACGACGACATGAATCTCACCGATCGTCGTCGGTTTTCTATTCGCATCACGACCACAGCCGTCAGTGTGATCTGCATAGCAGGATTGCTGCTTTTTTTGATGCAGTATCGCTCGAAACAAAACGAATTCGCCAAACATCAGGAAGCTCTCGGCACGCTCGTGGAACGCAAAGATTTTTCCGCGACAATCGAATACGTGGAAAAACTCAGAAAACTCGCGCCACACATCCTCCGCATAAAGGACTTAATAAAGATTGGGGTCATGCCTTTAATATAGAATTTGTTAATAAGTTTGACTTCTCGAATAATACCACCATATATCCACCAACCTTGGGCCTGTATATCGGGAATGTCTTTTTTTAATAATCTATTATCTGTGACAACTTTAACATTGAGGCTCTCACTCTTATTTACCCAGAGGGTAATGTCCACTTCAAACGGTGTATAGGCAAATTCATTGCGATAAACTTCTTTTTGATTTATG
>JBDOMX010000479.1:0-1806 GCA_039831615.1 Planctomycetaceae bacterium | reverse complement strand
CACATTGACCGTCACCGGGGCAAGCGGTCGCCTGTCCCGAAGCGCTTCTCAATTGCCAAGGTCAGCTGCCGGTGGTGATGCGTCTGTCATTCCGCAACTGACCAGACAGGTACAGTCGCTGACAGACGGAATATCAACAGCCGGAGATGCCGGTCATCAACTTACAGCGTGTCACGCTGCGTCGTGGCCGCAACACAACGGCCAGAGCCCACAGTCCGTTGACCCCGCGAGCCACAACCCGCCACGAGTATTCGAAATACTGGCTAGGGAACACACACCAGGTACAAATCATGCTGACCATTTCGCTCTGAAACGATCACAAGGCGCTTCCCGTCGGAGTGCCATTCCGGGTAGTCATCCCGCTCATCGTCGTGCGTGATGCGAGTGAGGCCGGATCCGTCGGCATTGATGACGTAGATTTCGCTGTTGCCGTCCCGATGGCTGACGAAGGCGATGCGTCGTCCGTCAGGTGAGAACCGTGGCCGAATGTCCTGAAATGGACTGTTCGTAATCCGTCTCGGGTCCGACCCGTCGCTGTTCACCACGTAGACCTCGAAGTTCCCGTCGCGGGATGAGCCGAACACGACGAGTTTTCCATCCGGTGAGAAGCATGGCCAGTTATTTATTCCCGCACTCTCCGTTAGTTTCGTTGGATCCTCGGCCTGAACATTCGTTGAATAAATCTGTTGCCGACCACCGTCGGCAAATGAATATAATATGCGAGTGTTGTCGGGAGAGATCGCCGGGCTGCGCATTCCCGCAAACCCCGGCGGGGGCGTCACTTCCACAAGTGAGTTTGTTTGTCGGTCAAGAACTGCCATGGACAGACTGAGAACGCCCTTTTGCCGAACGAACGCACAATAGCGGCCATCGCGCGAACACGCTGGCTCGAATTCAGCGGTGGACGCGTCCTTTCGAAGCGCATCGACCGCGCGGCTGGCCAGATCCATTCTCATCAGACGAAAACGCTTCGGGTTTTCAAGCACAGCGTAGATGAGTTCTGTGCTCTTCCTGCAGAAGACGGGACTGGTCTTCAATACTCCATCGGTGGTCAGTCGGACCGACTCGGCACGAGCCGACAACGCCAGGCAGAGCATCAACAGCCACGAGGCGAATGTGCAGAGAGGATGTCGATCAGAGAAGTTCATCAATGACGGTGCCCCCTTCGAGGACATTCATTTCCGCTCGCGTCTGAGACGTCAGGCCTGCGAGTTCGGCAATGGTGGTGCCAACATTCAAGGCCGTCACTTCCGGACCGGAATGAGGCTCTTCTCCCAACACGTCACTTTCGCCAATCACACGTCCCGGTTCGATGCCGGCACCGGCCCACAGCGAAAAATAATTCTTTGTCCAGTGATCTCGAGCAGCACGATTGCTGATCTTCGGTGTGCGACCAAATTCGCCCATGCAAACCACGAGCGTCTCGTCCATAAGCCCTCGATCATCGAGGTCATCCAGCAACGAGGAGAATGCTCGGTCGAAAATCGGACAAAGCTGATCCTGCAGCAGTTCAAAGTTGTAGATATGAGTGTCCCAGCCAATCTCAAAGCCCGGATTAAATGCATCGCAGTCACGGCTGTAGTTAAGCTGGATGTAAGGCACTTTCGCCTCCGCCAGCCTCAGCGCCAGCAGGGCGCTCTGGCCGAATTCCGACTGGCCGTATTTGGCTCGTGTCGAATCTGACTCACGCGTGAGATCGAGCGCGCTCCGGGCTTTCGAATCCATCAACAGATCGTACGCAGTCCCGTAGCTACGATGCCAGTCACCGACCGCTGCGCTGTCAGTCAGTGCCCGGTCAGCGTCCAA
>JBDOMX010000157.1:0-7530 GCA_039831615.1 Planctomycetaceae bacterium | reverse complement strand
CGAGCGCACTTGGAATCACTACACTGATGACGACGAGGAGCACGGCCGACCGTACCACCTGGCGACATTCAGGAGCCAATATGTAACAAAGTTTCATGGTGTCGATTCGCGTCTGGTGACCAGTTGATCGAGTGCACTGGCAAGATCAGTAACTGTCGCTGCGTGCTCAGGCTGCTGCGCCCTGTTTGTCATCTCCAGCGGGTCATCCGCATGATCATAAAGTTCTGTGGCCTGCAGCGATCCCGTTTGAAAGTCCCGCCATTCGGTGTACCGAAATCGGTCGGTGCGAATCGAATAGCCCATCGTCCGGGGCAGTTTGCCTCGAAGGTAGTTGGGTCGTGGTGACTGCGTGAGGGCGACTGACCGGACATTGACAGTCGGGTCGCTCAGTATTGGCTCCAGTGACACACCCTCCAGTGCAGAGGTCGGTTCTAAGTTGCAAAGGTCTGCCAGTGTGGGATAGAGATCCAGTAGCTCCACCAGAGCTGACGTCCGTTGGCCCGGTCGATGCTTTGGTGAGGAAATAATTAAAGGAACGGCCGCATCCAGTTCGAAGAGTGTTGTTTTGCGTGTCAGGCCATGTTCGCCCAGGTGCAGTCCGTGATCTGACCAAAAGACGACAACGGTGTTCTTGCGAAGGCCAAGAGAATCCAGTTCATTCATGACGCGCCCGACCTGGGTGTCGAGATAGGTGATGGCCGCCAGATGCCCGTGATGCATTTCGCGCAGCTGCTCGGAATTGGCGCCGAATTGATGCCGCGAACTGGTCAACGCGATGTCCGGCACTCCCTTTGGGGGCGTCAGATCTTTGGGAACGGGAATTTGATCGCGGTCGTAGAGATCCCAGTACTTCTTTGGCGCATTGAACGGTGCATGAGGCTTCCAGAACCCGACACCCAGAAAGAACGGTTGTTCTGCTTTGCTGATTTCTCGCAGCGTTTGGATCGCCGTGTCAGCGACTCGACCGTCGTAGTAGGCATTGTCGGGGACATCACGACATTCGATCCCACCAAGTCCTGACGCGAGATTTGGCGGCAATGGCCCTTTCACCTGCGGTTTGTCGTTTCCGTGCGTGTTGTAGTTCAACACAGAAGGGACGCTCCATGATGTTGGGTCTCCCTTCCAGTCATCCTGCCGCCAGTTATGGAAGATTTTACCCACGCATTGAGCGTGGTAACCGTTTCGCATAAACAGCTGCGGCAGCGTCACCGCTTCCGGTCTGTTTTGACGGAAATGGGTATACAGATCCCAAACTCGCAGCGTATCCGGCCTCATCCCGGTTAACAGGGAAGCACGAGACGGATTGCAGACCGTCTGCTGACAATAGGCGCGCTCAAACAGCGTTCCCTCAGATGCCAGCTTGTCAATCTGAGGGGACAATACATGGTCGTCGCCGTAGCATCGCAGAGCGACTCGCAGATCATCCACCGCAATGAACAGGACGTTGGGACGCTGGCTGAACGCGGGGGAAGCGGCCAGTAAAATGCATAAAGTTGTCGTGATGATGTGTTTCATGAGTCGCCTGTTGAAATCAGCTCGATGTCGTTGCAAATCTCACGAAACGAGGACGATCGGGCTTAATCCAGTCGAAGCTGTTTCACTCTCCCTGATTTCTGAGCATAATCAGGGACAGAACCGTGTCAATCAGCATGGCGACAACACCGCATTGTTGTCGATCGCCGCTTGCATACCTTCCACAACAATTCGACAGTTTTCTCAAACGGAACAACACGTATGCTGAAACAATCAGCCTCTGTCATTGCTTTGACGATCATGGGAAGCACCATTCCGATCCCAAACTGTGCGGCCAGCGATGAACTTCCGATCGTGTTTTCGGAAGACTTTGAAAATGGCAACGACCGCTGGGAAGTCCTTGATCCGAAGACATGGAAGATCAGTGGCCGTGAGAATAACAGGACATTCGAAATTACCGAAAGGAAGAGTGAGTACAAGCCGGCAGTCCGCAGCCCCGGTCATATCGCACTGATCAAAGACATTGCCGTCTCAGACTTTGAACTGACATTTAAGGTTCGCAGCACCCTGGACACCGGCAATCATCGGGATTGCTGCATCTTCTTTGGCTGGCAGGACAGGACCAACTTCTACTACTCACATCTGGGTGCCAAACCTGACCCGGCGAGTGGACAGATCATGATCGTCAAAGACGCACCGCGGACGCCGTTGACAAAAAATGAAAAACGGACTCCCTGGACGGATGAGTGGCATCACGTGAAGTTGATTCGCTCAACGGAGAGTGGGACGATTGCGGTCTACTTTGACGATATGGAAGAACCTCACATGGAAGTGACGGACACCACATTCGGCAAGGGTCGCATTGGAATCGGCTCATTCGATGATTTGAATGAGTTCGACGACATCGTATTGCGGGGAAAATAGAAATGCGCTGCATTCGCAGCGGCTTCGCACCCGCATCTGACAGCCATCGCCTGACCCCGGTAAACATAATGGATCGAATTCTTCTGCCGTTGATACTGCTGCTTTGCCTGCCGATGGGTTTTGGCGCAGAACGCGTCGACGTGTGGCCGTCACTGGCTCCAGGGGAGACAACTCAAAATACGGGTGAGTTGCTGCCGTTCCGGCCCACGGAGAAACCGCCCGTGAGGCGCGTCGTAAAAGTCACTCGCCCGACATTCACCGTGCATCTGGCAAAAGATCCGAATGGTTCCGCTGCCGTGATTCTGCCGGGCGGAGGTTTCGGAAAGGTTGTCCCGGATAAGGAAGGGACCGAAGCCGCTGACTGGCTCAATAAACTTGGTGTCTCTGCATTTGTGGTCAGCTACCGCACAACGGAAGATAAATCAGTCGCTGGTTGGATCGAGCCACTGCAGGATGCGCAAAGGACTCTGTCCCTTGTCCGTTCTGCGGCCGAACGATGGGGATTGAAAGAGGATCGCATCGGACTGGTTGGGTTCTCGGCTGGAGGGCAGGTCGCGGCGCGGCTCTTGAGCGATCCAGCGAACCGATCGTACGAACGGATCGATGAGGTCGACGACGTGCCGTATCGACCTGATTTTGCTGTGTTGGTCTACCCTTGGAATATCTACGACGCGGATCGGGACTCCCTGGCAGAGGGGATCATGGTCACGAAGAATTGTCCTCCCGCGTACATTGTCCATACGGACGACGATCGGTCGTCTTCAGTCGGTGCCGCGCTGTATTACGCGGGACTCCGGAAACGGGGCATCCCTGCAGAATTGCATATCTACGGCAATGGCGGACATGGCTATGGACTGCGACCGGTCCACGGTTCGCAGATTTCGTCATGGCCGGATCATGCGGCTCATTGGCTCGGGACACAGAGATTACTGGATCATTGACACGTGAAGAGACACAGACACATGCTTGCCCCTGGTCATTTGAAATCGAACGTTGCATTCATTGTTGCAATTGCTGTGGGATTTGTGGCTTCAAGTCGTGCGGCTGAGTCACCAGCATTCAGCCGCGATATTCAGCCGCTTCTCGCAAAACACTGCGTGATTTGCCACGGTCCGAACAAAGCCGAAGCCGGCCTTCGTCTGGATTTGGCGGGGCAGGCGTATGCAAAACTGGAATCGGGTTCACAAGCGGTCGTTCCCAACAAACCGGATGCCAGTGAGCTGCTGCATCGAGTCACGTCAACAGACGAATCTGAACGCATGCCGCCGGAAGGTGATCCGCTCTCTGCCGACAACATCGCGATGTTGCGTCTGTGGATTCAGGACGGAGGCTCCTTCGAAGAGCATTGGGCGTATCAGCCCGTCGAAGCGCCCGCACTCCCTGAGGTGACGCAGCAGGAATGGATTCGGAACCCGATCGACCATTTTGTAATGCAACGACTTGAGGCTGAAGGGATCGCTCCGTCACCTCAAGCTGGTCGTCCAACCTTAATCAAACGTCTTTACTACGATCTGCTTGGCCTGCCGCCGACACCGTCCAGGGTTGATGCATTTGTGGCAGACGTCTCGCCGAACGCGTGGGAAACCCTGGTGGACGATCTGCTGGCGTCCGAGCACTTCGGAGAGCGCTGGGGACGCCACTGGCTCGACAAGGCCCGCTACGCTGATTCGGACGGTTATGAAAAGGACCGTCCACGGCCCAACGCCTGGCGTTACCGTGATTGGGTGATCGAAGCCGTTAACCAGGACATGGCGTTCGATCAATTCACGATTGAACAACTGGCCGGCGACCTGCTGCCGAATGCGACGCCGATGCAGAAGCTGGCCACCGCGTTTCATCGTCAGACGCTCACCAATACCGAAGGCGGCACGGACCAGGAACAATTTCGGGTCGAGGCGACATTCGATCGCACCGAAACAACGAGCGCAGTCTGGATGGCGCTGACGCTGACATGTGCCCGCTGCCACACACACAAGTACGATCAAATCACTCAGCAGGAGTACTACCAGCTGTTCGCATTCTTTAACAGTGCGAATGAAGGCGACACGGATGTTGCCCGCAACGTGTCGGAGATGGCCCGGTACACGCGTGACAAAGAATCGCACGATGCTGAAGTCGCAACGATCAAAAAGCAGTACGACGATGCAAAGGCCGCTCTGCAACCGCAGATCGATGTGTGGACTCAGAAAATCTCGGGCCTCATCGCGGAAAAGTCCTCAGTTCCGGCCCAGTATCATCAACTGCATTTGGTGAACGCAAAAACAACCGGCAAGGCAAAACTCGCCCTGCAGGAAGATGATTCGCTGCTGGTCTCCGGTCCGGTGCCGGACAAAGACGAATACACACTCATTTTTGAACTCCCGGCGGAACCGCTCGCCGGCATTCGTGTGGAAACGCTGTCCCATGAGTCGCTCGCCGGGAAGGGGCCAGGGCGGGCAGCCCAAGGCAATTTTGTGCTGAGTCAACTCCAGGCATTCGTCAGCGAGGAGAAGGAATTCACGAATCAAACCGCGTTGCAGTTTGGAACAGCGGAATCGGATTTTTCACAGGATAAGTTCTCAGCGGAAGGTGCACTTTCCTCGGCTGAGAAATCCGGGTGGGCGATTGCTCCACAGACGGGCAACAGTCATCAGCTCACGGCGTATACCACGCAGCCAGTATCCGGAGGCAATGCGAAATTCCTAAAGGTCGTTTTGGATCAACAGTATGGTGATCAACATGTGATCGGATGTTTGCGAATCAGCGCGGTTTCGGGATTCGATCCGCTGAGATCCCTGCCAGCAGCGCTCGTGGATGCTGTCAGGACGGAACCATCAACCAGAACGGATGAACAGCAGAGTCTCATTGCCGAACACGTGGCATCGATCACACCTGAGACGGCGACGATCGCTGCGTCTCTGGCCGAGTTGAAGAAGAAGACGCCGCAGGCTCCACTGCTGCCGGTTCGCGTGATTGTTCCGGCCGAACGCACAACAAAGATTCTGCATCGTGGCGACTTCCTGCAACCTGCTGATGAAGTCCGTGCGGATGCGTTGTCCGTCCTCAATCGGCATCATCCACTGCAGTCACGTGTCATGGATAAGCCGGCGGACCGTCTGGATCTGGCGCTGTGGTTGGTTGATCCCGCTCATCCGCTGACAGCTCGAGTCACGGTCAATCAGGTTTGGGCACATTTGTTCGGTCGCGGTCTTGTGGCAACGCAAAATGACTTCGGCGTGCGAGGTGAACAGCCCACACATCCGGAACTGCTCGACTGGCTGGCGTGGGAATTTGCAGGCGATATGAAATGGAGCCGCAAGACGCTCATCAAAACGATTGTGATGAGTGCCACCTGGCAGCAGAGTTCTCACCATCGACCGGAATTGCGGGAGACCGATCCGACCAACCGGCTGCTGGCTCGGCAAAACCGAATTCGGGCAGAAGCCGAAGTGGTCCGTGATCTGCATCTGGCCGCCAGTGGACTGCTGAGCCGCACGATCGGCGGTCCCAGTGTGTTTCCTCCGCTCCCGCCCGGAGTTGCCGAACTGAGTTACGCCAATAACTTCAAGTGGGCGACGAGTGAGGGCGAAAACGCCTATCGCCGGGGGATGTATACATTTTTTAAACGTACATCGCCGCATCCGACACTGATCAGTTTCGATTGCCCGGATTCCAACACGACTCGATTGCAGCGAGAAACCAGCAATACCCCAATTCAGGCTTTGGTAACACTGAACAACGAAGTGTATGCCCAGGCTGCTCAGGCTTTGGTTCGACGAGTCTTCGCGGAGGAAGGCGACGGTGATCGTCAGCGACTGGTTTGGGCGTTACGTGTGTGCATTGCTCGTACACCGGTAGATTCTGAAGTCGATCGATTCGAAGCCTTTCTGGCAACGTCGCGTGAGTACTACCGAACGCATCCGGATGATGCAAAGTTGTTGGTTCAGAAGTGTCCAACCGAACAACTCGGGCCGGAAGAAAACGCTGCCTGGGTGGCGACAGTGCGGATGGTCATGAACCTGGACGAATTCATTGTAAGAGACTGACGTGCGGGGTCATTGTCAGCAGGGCAGGTCTGCAACCTGCTGTTTCCCCGAATCGCGTTGAAACTCAACTGACAAAACCAAAAACACATGAATATGCCACAGCAACAAGTCTTCGCCGACTACGTCACACGGACTCGTCGCGAGTTTCTCAATACCACGGCGAGTGGTCTGGGGATGGCGGCCCTGGGATCAATGCTGACCCGCGATGGTCTCATGCCGGCCGCGTCGGCTGCGGATGGCGGCAATCCGCTCGCTCCGACCCAGCCTCATTTTGACGCGAAAGCCAAAGCCTGCATCTTCATTTTCATGGCGGGAGCGCCTTCACATATTGATCTGTTCGACGAGAAGCCTGTGCTTCGAGAACGACACGGCCAGCCGTTGCCGGAATCGATGCTGGAGAAGGTACGATTCGCCTTTATCGACAAGAAGAACGCTCTGTTGCAGGGATCACCTTACAGGTTTCATCAACACGGCGAATGTGGAATGCCCCTGGGAGAACTGCTGCCACATCTTGGAAGTGTGGCCGATGATCTGTTGCTGATTCGGTCGCTGCACACAGAACAGTTCAATCATCATCCTGGTCAGCTGATGATGCAGTGTGGCCGCGGCACCTTTGGCCTGCCTACGATGGGCTCATGGCTGAACTACGGACTTGGCAGCGAGTCACAGAATCTGCCTGGATATGTCGTACTGAACAGTGGTCGCGGGTCCTCGGGCGGTGCCACACTGTGGCAATCCGGTTTTCTGCCGTCGACCTATGCGGGCGTGTTGTTTCGTAATCAAGGCGAACCGGTACTCAACCTGACAAGCCCGGCCGGCATCCCGTCTCAGCTGCAACGACAGGGACTGGATGTCCTGCGAGCCGCCAATCAACAGCGCTTTGCAGAAGTTCAGGATCCGGAGATTGCCGCTCGGATCGCATCGTATGAACTTGCTTATCGCATGCAGACTGCGGCGCCGGAACTGATCGATCTGGCCAGTGAATCAAAATCGACGATCGATGCTTATGGTCTGGATCGCCCGGAGGAGGAGGGCATTAAGGCGCGCGGCAAACAGGGAAATACTTACCAGAGCTTCGCGCGAAACTGTCTGCTCGCGCGCCGCATGG
>JBDOMX010000465.1:0-1808 GCA_039831615.1 Planctomycetaceae bacterium | reverse complement strand
GGGTCGATTGTCGGCAGCTGGCGTGGCTTCATTCGCCGCTGTTGGACGTTGATGCTGCAACCCTCGAACGTCAGCTCGGATCGAGACAAGTGCTGCCAGATAATCGCCAGAGCGTGTACCTGATCCGGGCCACCGCCAAACTGACGGATGACAGCACCACCATGGTCACCATCGAATGGTCGTGACGTGCCATCGAACGCAAATAGACCCTGTAGTGTCACCCAGTGTTGGAATAGCGGTTCGATTGCGGATACGTCTTGCTGGAATACTGTAACGGTACCAGTCTTGACTTCCGGCCCGCCGATCATGGGGCACGTTCGGCGTACCGTGGCGCAGAAAGCTAAAACTTCGTTGGCGATTTCGGCTGCGGTACCCATATCGCTGTTGTCTCCTGGCTGACGACCCTGGAAGTAAAAGCACGGCAAGCGGTCCAGGTGGCCGCTGTTCGCCCCGTCGGGCTAGCCGTGTGTTTATTCTAGGCGATGGTCGAGTTGCCGTCTCTCGCAGCGAGTGCGATCGTCACCAGAAACGAAAAAGCCCCACCGGCGGCTTTGTGTTTCCGTCGTCGTCGTCCAGCCGGGATTCATGAGGATCTCGCGACCCGCCGATCCAGGTCATATGATTCATTTCAACGGCGAGCGTTTTTTGGGGCCACACGAGGGTTGAGCAAGCGACGCGGCAACATGCTTGAAGGTCTTAACCGTTGGCGATTTCGCTAAGATGATCTTCCATTCGGAACATCACCATGACGGACTCAAGTCCGAGCCTGAGAATTAACAGCCCCCAGCCGAACCCGAGCAGATAAGCCAAAGAGCCAAATATCCAAACCACGAACATCATGGCTGATACTGAGCTATCCCCCGTTCCATTACTCGCATCCGCTTGTGAGACCATCGTCCCTACGCCACCCGTGAACATCAAGAACGACCAGCCCAGCCAGACAACTAGTCCAATTGCAACATAGAGTCCGTAGATAATCTTGACGACGAGCGGCGTCACGAATCGACGAAAGCTAAAGTCGAACAAGTCCGCGAGTGAGTCTGACGTTTGGCGACGCCTTCTTCTATGCTTCACTGGTATGGTCGGGCTTGTAGGCGTTATCGGGTCGTGTACCTGCAATAAAGGCGGTGGAATGGTCGCTGCCTGAGATATTGGCTCAGCCGGTTGATTCGGGATGAAAGCCGGCGGTGTCGCATCGTCAGGCGGAGCGTGGTCATCTCGGATCGCAGCTTGTTGTTCAAGATGATCCAAAATCCCTTCGGTACCGGTCGTAACTTGCTCACGATGAACTTCAGAGGGATGAGGAAGGGGCTTGCCGTCTGGTCCGAACAATCCATTGATTCGCCCAGCGAGGTGCCAGGGACCAATCGGCGTTTGAGCGACAGGTGTTTCAAGACCAACCTGTCCTGCAAACGCTGCATCCCGTAACTGAATGCCTGTCAGGGGCCCAACGACAGTATCCCCGTTGCGATAGTAGAAATCAGCCATATCACCACCCCAATGTCAGGTGTGCTCGTGATGATATGTTAGCTCTGTTTCGATTGGCAAACAATCATTGCGATCACACGATTGTTCTTGACGATTTTCGGCGACCCGTTTTGGTAGTTGGTTGCCCTCTTTGGCGCAATTCGAGCCTTTTGGTGGAAAAGTTGAAGAGTTACCGTCAGCCAAAGCCTGTTGAAGATTGATCGCACGGGCAGTCGCCGTCGCGTTGGGCGCCGAATCAAACCGCCGTCCGCACCACGAATTCAATCCTCAAGAGTTGTGACCTTTGATACGAAGAGGGTTTGGTACGGGGAGCCGTAGCG